>NZ_VOYN01000039.1:0-32792 GCF_013420275.1 Acinetobacter sp. YH01020 | reverse complement strand
TTCAGTTTAAAATCAATAGTACATATAGTGTACCAATCTTGGCTCATCAATTACTGACAAAAATTTGCTCAAATAAACTTCGAGTAATTTCTACCATCAATCAATGAAAATAATTTCGATCAATCAATCAGTAAAAATCCACACAAGTTGTTCTTCATAATCTCTTAATGATCTTCTTGTTGGTTCGTCACCAGCAAGCTAGGTCGGCTATATTACTCTTTATTTCTAAAGAGTCAACCGGTAATTCAAATTATTTTTAAACTTACCAAATAAAACCCAACTCAATCAATTTAACCAAGTCATTGTTTTATCAGAAGTTTTAATCTTCATCACCGCCGATGGATGTGCATTCTACAGCATTTCACATCCGTTGCAACACCCTTTTCCATTTATTTTTAGTTTTTCATTACGTTTGTTTATTTATTCTACTAAATCAGTGTTTTTTACTTAAAAAAGTGTTTTTAGCGTACAGAAAGCATGCAATACGCCACAGGCACCCATAAGATAAACATTAAAACTGGCATAACACCGTGCACTTCTTCAGGCTTTCTATACAACCACTGAATAAATGGAATGACGATACCAAATAATGTCACCATTAATAGCACATCAACGAATCCACCTTTCAGCAGTAGCCACAGCAATACTGGCACACTCATCACCAAGCCAATTATCAATAAAACACAGTATTCGTATTTCCTGAGCTGCCAAAGTGTGAACCCTTGAATGATCCAGAAGCGTTCTGCAGATTCAAAATTTGATTTTAAGTCCATTTTGATCACGCCTAGATTGAATAAACTCAGTGCAATATAGATGGCACACATCAATTGGAATAATTGTGAAGCAGTGAAATCAAGGCTCATGATGTTCCAAGTATCCACCTGTGTGGCGAACCAATACAAAATTACGACCGCTGTAACTGATATACCGATACTGACAATACGATGGGTAAGAAATCTTTTATGAAATGCCTGACGAATAATTAATTTATTTTGATTGAGCCAGAGGGGACTATATTTCTGTATCAGAAATACCCTAGGTACTTGCAGCTTAATTGGTTTTGATTTCCTACCGATCAGCCAGAATTTTATTGCCGCTATACAGATGAAAGTAGTTAACAATACTGCAATGAGTTGAGCGTCCAATATCGCTAGGCTCAAAATGGGCAAATATGTCAAAAGACAGACTAAAACCCAATATTGATTCTGTTGTAAAAACAGCATTTGTATAATTAATAAATTAAAGATCCAAAGTAGCATCAATACACTGATGCCAATGGAAGCTAAAAGTTCATACTCAACCCAAACATATAGAAGCGCCAAAACAAATGGCAATAACATCAAAAAGCTTAAACTGCCTAACAATTTGATTTCCACTGCAAAGCGACTTTTGACCGTGATGGGCAATAGCGCTAGATAGTGATACCCTTCCCCACCACTCAAAGCTTTACGCTGTATCGCACACCAAAATACATTTAAGGCAAGAAAGCCTGTCCAAAGAAACAGATTCGTGATTAATGATTTGCAATAAACCAAATCAATAATGGGCTGTACTAAAGATAAGAGCAGTCCGAATAGCATTGGCCCGAGAATTAATGCGACCAAAATAAGTAAATGCTTTTGCCGTGCAACTGCGTCTGCTGTGGTTTTGACATAAAATGTCCATCGGTATTTCAAAAGCGTTTTTATAATTGTTCGCTGCCCAACAGGTCTTTGTTTATTCATGCCGCCTGCTCATTGGACTTTAACCGATCTAGCTCGATGATTTTTGCTGCAAGACTGTCTCTAAATACAGGATCATGGCAAGACAATAGAATCAATTTCGATTGGCTCTGCTGTAAAAGTATGCTTGTTAATTCAGCCAAGGCGTTTTGATCTAAGCCATTGCTCGGTTCATCTAAAATCAGTAAGGGTGCCGAAGTCATTAAGGCTGCAACCAATAAAAACTTTTTGGTTGTGCCAAAAGACATGTCAGCAAACGGCGTGGCTAAATAGTGTTCTAATTTAAATTTTTCAATGAAGATTTGATACTGCTCATGTGCTATCCCTCGAATATCACACATTAAATTCAGAAACTCCTGCCCTTGTAAAAAATCATAAATAGGGCTTTTATCTGGCACATAGGCCACAAGTTTCTTGTATTCATTGTTGTTAGGGGCATATTGTTGATCATTAATCAAAATATTGCCTGCATCAAAATCCAACATCCCAGCAATCATCGCAAGTAAGGTGGACTTCCCTACTCCATTCTCAGCAACAACAGCGACAATTCCGAATTCGCTTAACTCTAAATTTAAATTTGAAAATATACATTTTCCCGCAAAAGATTTGGACAGTTGCTGCAAGCTCAAAGAAACCATCATGATGTTCCTGATTTATTATCTTAAGTTATTGATTTATTATTAATCTATCTTCACATATCTTGGATCTGAATTAAATAGATTATTTAATCGACAAATTTATTTTTTTAAGTGTTATTCACTATCTAAATACGCCAAAATCATCTTTGACAATTCCACTTTAAGCTGTTGTTCTGTAATTAAAAAACTATTATTGCTCACATAGCGCATCATGGTAAATAAGGTACTATTAATGATCACAAAAGAGCGATGTTTCAGCGTTTCAAAGTTCCAATGTGAATAGTAGCGATTAAATAAATACATCCCTACTTCAAAAAAATGCTTTTCCAAAACCTGAGAGGCATCTGAATGACTGTATTGATGCCAATGTTTTAAGATCTCAATGAAGAAGCCACGATCAGCTTTCAACATATCAAAGCCAAACTGAATACAAAGAGGGATCACCTCATAAATACTGTGCTGCTCTTGCTCCACGACTATATTTTTTAGTGCTACCCCCAATTGTTCTGATTTTCTGAGCAGTAACTCTTCTACGATTTGCTCTTTATTTTCAAAATATTGATAAATCGACCCAACGCTCACCCCAGATTTTTCCGCAATTTTGGGCGTCGTCAACTCCAGTAAGCCTTGTTCTGCAATACACAACTGCGCAGCTTGCAAAATGCTTTCCACGATCATTTTCGCGCGTTGTTGTTGTGGCCTTTTTCTCATTCTATTGCTCTCCAATGCGATAGTGTTATGCGAATTGAATGCGAATAAATATTCATATTAGTGTGGTATGCAACAATAACATTGAAGATCAAAACATGACCACTCACTTCAATACCCGACTGACTTCATTTCAGGCCACGCAGCAATCTAATCTACTGAGTTTTCTGTTGTCTCATTTGACGGGTCAGGCTGCACAGCCAAATTACGCTCAATATCTTGCCCTCAATAAAGCCTTGCAATGTGGTGATCCACAGATGGAAAAAGTGCTCACGTGGATGATGCAGAACCCTAAACAGCATCGTGAATATTTTGAAATCGCCTTATTTAAAGGTGTCGAGCAGCTCCCCTTTCCTATTCCTGAGCTCGAGCATTTTTTTAAGCATGTTGAACAAACACCGCCTTGGTTAGAGCCAGAAAAAATACAGCAAGCCCTTGAATTCACCCATCGCCTAGGGATTAACAATGGCTTTATATTGCGAGATCTTTCACTCATGGTGGGTTATCTCTTCCCCGGTTTCAATCAGCCGCTCATGCTGACCGGTGCTTTAAATAAACAAGCAGGTACACGTCTGGCTGAAACCACAAAATGGTGGGTAGATATCACTGAAGAACGCGGACTCGAACGTTTGTATGCGGGATTTACATCGACGATTTATGTGCGTTTTATTCATGCTGTGGTACGGCATCAACTCCAAAAAGGTAAAGACTGGGATTTTGCAACGTGGGGGGTGCCGATGAATCAATTTGACTTGGCGATGACCAATCTTGCCTTTAGCAGTGTGGTACTTTTGGGCATTCGCGCTTTAGGGATTTTTCCATCAAAACAAGAGACTGAAAGCTTTTTGCACTTTTGGCGTTATGTGGGTTGGTTGATGGGTATTGATGACAAATGGTTAATTGAAAAAGAATCTGATGGTTGGAAACTGTTGTATTGGATGCAATTTGTACATCCTCAATCTGATGCAAGCAGTATGGCTCTCGGCGCCAGTCTCTCTAAAGAACCTTTTGAACGACAGTACAAATACCTCCGAGCACTTCAGCAAAAACTGGCTTATCGACAACATCTGGAGCTGACACAATTTTTTATTGGCAAAAAACGCATGCATAAATTAGGGCTCAAACCACAGTCCGCCGCATGGTTTGCCTATTATTTATTGGCTAGAAATCTTGTCCTGTATTCAGGCGCTAAGCATGTCCCAAGTTTAAGTCAAAAATTACAGCAAAAAGGCCGTGCGATTCAAAAACTCGGTTTAGCACTGTATCAAAGTAAGGCCAAACAACTGGCCAGTATGCACCAATAAAAAAAGCAGAGCGATCGCTCTGCTTTTTGGATAACAAATATCAAGATTTAGAATTTCATCGAAATACGTGCCCAATAATTGCGACCAATATTATTAAACTGTTGATCGGTCGCTAAACCTGTCCCTGCATCACCCAGTTTATTTAGATGTTCGGTATAGGTTTTATTCAGGAGATTATCTACACCCACAGATACATCTACACCCTCATCAATATGATAAGTACCATTTAAAGACAGTGTGCCAAAACCTGCACTTTCTTTCAGGTCATAACCCACGATATTGCCTTGGTACGCACTGATACGATTTTGCCCATCAACCACACGCCAAAACGCTCCCAAAGTATAATTATCTTGGATATAACGTAAGTTGATACGTGCTTCTAAAGGTGAGATTTGCGGTAACGGCTTGCCATCTGTGGTGTTTTTACCCCACGCATACATTGCGCTGACATCGGCTTGAATATGATCGCTAAATTGATAGCCAATCCCTGCTTCAGCTCCCGCAATGGTGGCATCCACATTTCGGCTATGTGCTTCCATACCCTTCATCATTCCTGATCCAGACTTATAACTTGTTAAAATATAATCTCTCACTAAACCTGCATAAGCCGATACCCAGGAATTCAAAGCGCTATGTTCATGTTGATAACCCATATCTAACTGAAGCGTTTTTTCTGTATCAATATGATTGAATGTATTGTTATGACCATTTCCTGATTTTGGGCTGAATAATTCCCAATAATCTGGCATGCGCTCTACATAGCCTAGACCGATATAGGTTTTACCATTGTCATGTTCAGGGTGCTTATTTTCAAAACGAATAAAAGCACTTGGTAATGTTTCATTCAGCTCCGTGTTATAGCCACTCGCTTTCGAAGCGGCGCGCTCATCTTTCACTTGCACTTGATCGAGACGAAGTCCCGAAACCAACTTATTGTTGTCACTCAATTGATAACTGACTTCTCCAAAACCACCATATGACTGAAACTTCATATCGGGTTCACGTGCTTTGTCTTTATAGCTATTGCGCATCCCTTTGCGAATGCTATGTTCATTGTTCTGTGTGTCAATGCCTGTGACAAAGTCAATCTTATCCCATTCATGTGTCATAGCCATACGTGCATTTAATGTTCTGCGAGCAACATTCGATGCCATTGGCATATTCATCATGCCACTTGGTTGAAACTCACGTAAGCTGAAGTTATCCATGACATGATCATTAAAACTATAGTTGACCTGTGCTTCGATTTTTTTAATCACCTCCGTGACATTCTTTTTCTCGACACGAAGGCCTAAGCTTTCACGGGCAAATTGCGAACCATCCATTGAACGGCCTGCGTATACCGCCTCACCATCGGCTTTACCTCCAGTAAGTTCTACCCATGTATCTTCGTTTGGCGTCCAACCAAGAGCCAAATCTGTATTCCACCGCTCCCAGTCTGACGGCACAGTATTACCATCTCCGTCTTGGTAGCTATCCGCAACAGAACGACTGGCATTCAAACGGACATATTTTTTCTCATCACCGACTGCCGCTTCGACATTGTGATCTAAACGACCATAAGAACCGATCATCACACTGGCTTGACCACGGTAGTTTTTATCAGCATCGAATTGTTCAGGTTTTCGTTCAAACAAGACTGTTGCAGCAGAACCTGTATTGGCATATTGAACCGTTTGAGGGCCTTTAATCACTGAAATTCGGTCATAACTTTCAGGGGAAATATAAGACGTTGGTGCATCCATACGACTTGGACACGCCCCGAGATTTTCTGTGCCATCGGTCAAAATTTTAATGCGTGAACCAAACATGCCACGGAAGGTTGGATCTGCATTGGTTCCCCCATTTTTAATGGCACTAAACCCCACAATGCTTTTTAAATAATCGGCCCCATCACTGGCAGGTATCGGTTGAATCGGCTGTTTGGGGTTGGCACGAACAATCAGGCCATTGGCATCATTCCCCTGATGTGACGTCACCACAATCGGTGCCAAAGTCTGAACGGCATTGGTTTCCGTCATCTCTACTGACATCTCGTCAGCCATCACCGTAGTTGAATAGCAGGCAACACAAATTGCAGCCGCAAGAGGCTGTAGAAAAAATTTAGGCTGAGCCATGTTTATCTCACAAAATACATAAATAAAGGCGTACCTGAGTCCTCAACGACCCAAGTTAAAAAAAACGTCGGATTTATGCAGCGAGTGGTGGGGCTCGACCTTGCGGAAGTAAAAAGAGTTGTTGAAGAACAAACCAGACATGCTTGAAAGCTTTTTGAAAAGCAATTAAACGAACTTGAATTCGATCAAGCACTTCTTTTACATCAAGTTCAGGAGGCAAAACCAAATTGCCATAGACCGTACAATACTGACATTGATGACTGGCATCATGTTCATGGGCAGTATGATCGACTTGAACCTGCTCTGCGTGAGCGGAAGAGGAATGGTGTGAATGTGCGGTATGTTCAGCATGAACATTGGGAAGTAAAAGTGCACGCGTAATGGTTTCGCAGACCGGAGCAACTTGATATTGCTTGGGCAACAATGGCTGTAAAAAAACAGCAATCTGCAAAAAAACGGCTGCAAAGGACAGCAGCACTCCACTACGAAACAATACAGGCAAACCCTAACATTTGTCTGACCCAAGTATAACAAAGCCCAATCGAAATTGGGCTTGTCTCAGGTATTTTTTAACCGCGATCAATTAACGTTTAACTGCGACTTTATCTTTTTGACGTTGGCGAACCAATTTTTCCACTTTGTCACGTGCACGTTGACGTTTCAAAGGCGATAGATAGTCGACGAATAACTTACCATTTAAGTGATCCATTTCATGTTGGATACAAACTGCGAGAAGTCCGTCCGCTTCCACTTCAAATGATTGACCTTCAAGGTTAATTGCCTGAATTTTTACACGTGACGGGCGCTCAACTTTATCGTATATTTGAGGCACTGATAAACAGCCTTCTTCATAGGGCTGCGTCTCTTGCGTCAATGGCGTAATTTTGGGGTTAATAAACACCATGGGTTGATCTTTTTCTTCAGATAAATCCATGACTATCAGCTGAATATGGTGATCTACCTGTGTTGCTGCCAGGCCAATTCCCGGTGCTTCATACATAGTTTCAAACATGTCGGCTGCTAACTGACGAATTTCATCAGTAACTTCTTCGACTGGTTTTGCAATGGTACGAAGACGGGGATCGGGGAAACTTAAAATAGGTAATAAGGCCATACGACGTCCTCACTTATGCCATTGATCAAAAAACAAAATGAAGGAATGCTTCATCAAAAAATTGTGTGTAATATCGTTATTATAACGCAGTTACATACATAATTTTAGGAATTATGATAATGAAAAAGGTTTTGAAGGGCATGCCAACTTTTAGTGCCTTGGGGTTTAAAAAACAATTATTGGCACTTACAGTCTGTGTAAGTGTGGGGATGGGAATGGTCAGTGTTGCAGAAGCTGCCCCTGCTCGTAACGTCAATCCACCGTCATTGAAGGCAGGTGCGCCTCAAGTTTATGTGGTGAAAAAAGGCGATACGTTGTGGGATATTTCCAAGCGTTTCTTAAAAAATCCTGTGCGCTGGCCTGAAATCTGGGCGAGCAATAAACACGTGAAAAATCCACACTGGATTTTCCCAGGTGACCGCCTATTAATGTGTACCTACAATGGCCGCCCAATCATCGGCAAGGATGAAGGTGATGGCTGTGAAGGTATTATTCGTCGCTATACAGGTGGCACTAAACTTCAACCACAAGTTCGTGTTGAATCCCTAAATAGTGCGATTCCGGTTATTCCATTGGAATATATTAAGCAATGGCTTGAGCGCAGCATGATTGTTGCCGCTGATTCTGTTGAAGGTACACCTTACATTTTAGGTACAGCTGATCAACGTGTATTAGCTGCCAAAGGCCAAACAGTTTATGCACGCGGCCAAGGCATGCAAGTCGGTCAACGTTATGCTGTTTATCGTGAAGGCGAACCGTACATCTTTACCGATGCAAACGGCAAAAAATACAACGCAGGTTTAGAACTGACTCAAGTCGCTTCAGGTGTTGCCGTTCGTGGTGAAAATGACATTACCACTTTAGAACTGACCGATACTTATAATGCCGAAGTTCGTCGTGGTGATCGTGTTCTTCCTGAATATGACCCAATGCTGCCAACGCTGTTCTATCCAACCAATGCTGAAAATGTCACTGCTGGCGGTAGTGTTGTCCGTGTCATGGGTTCTATTGGTACCGCAGCGGTTCACAGTGTGGTGACGATAGACCGTGGTAGCTTGCAAGGCGTTCAATCTGGTCAAGTCTTTAGCGTGAACCAAAAAGGTGAAATCGTGACTGATCCAAAAACCAAAGAACGTGTTCAACTTCCAGGACAACGTATTGGTAACATCATGGTATTCAAAACGTTTGATAACTTAAGCTATGCTTATGTACTTGAAAGCGAATTACCAATCAACGTAGGTGCAACAATTCAGCCCCCACTGATGGATGACTAATTCTAAATCCACAAAAATGAGGTTGTATTTCAGCCTCATTTTTTATTATCCAACAACAATATCACTAATAATTTTAAACCATAAAAAGAAGACAGATTCAAAGGTCTCATTATGCTCAACTCATTGACTGACTTGCATTTAGATTACATTCGCCTGTGGTTTGTGGTGCAACACTCACTTCGTAGTTTCTATAAAATTCAGCAGCACTATCCTGCCCTACACCACGCCCTTAAGCCTGATCAAATCACCACATGGCAAAAATTAGGACTGCATAAAAATCATTTACAGCGCTTTGAAGAATTTCATAGTCCAAGTGGACAGCTTAGCTTTGAAAAATGTCTCCAGGATATTCAACAATACAGTGACTTTGTACTGATTCCTGAAGACCTAAACTATCCACAACAGCTTTTACCTTATAGCGACAAGCCGCCCATTCTATTTGGACAAGGCAATGCCCAAGCCTTGATGCAACCACAGATTGCGATTGTAGGTAGTCGCAAACCCAGTCCCCAAGGTCGGCAAATTGCCTATGATTTTGCTTATTATCTGAGTGAGCAAGGGTTCTATATTAATAGCGGTTTAGCACAAGGAATTGATGAAGCGGCACATCGCGCTGCCATACAACACCACAGAACCATTGCCGTGATGGGTACAGGTTTAGATCAAACTTATCCGACCGCACATCAGCGTTTAAGACAAGAAATCATCCAACATGGGGGAACCGTAATCAGTGAGTTTCTTCCACACACTCCCCCATTGCAATACCATTTTCCACATCGAAATCGTATCGTGAGTGGGCTCAGCCTTGGTGTCATCGTGGCGGAAGCGGCATTAAAAAGTGGTTCACTGATCACAGCTCAACGCGCTGCCGAACAAGGCAAATCTATTTTTGCCATCCCAGGCCATATTTATAGTGAATCGCATCAAGGTTGCCATCAACTCATACGCGAAGGTGCAATTTTGATTGATCATCCACAACAGGTCATTGAAGACCTAGCTCTGGCCACACAGTGGCAATCGCAGGCTGCCAAAACCTTAACAACCACCGAAATAGCGACACCCGAAACAGCAACACCGGACACCCCGCCACCCGCACCTATCCCAGAACATTTAATTGCGCTGTATCGGCAGCTTGATTGGGTCGGCCAAAGCCTTGATCAATTGTCCATTCAACTCAAAATTGATACCGCGACATTGACCAGTCAACTGATGGAATTAGAGTTAATGGGCTATGCCACACAACAAGCCGGACACTACTTACGTTGTCGAATGGGTAAATTAGGTTCACAATAGTCCTTTGTCGAATCAGTTAAGGTCTATAGAAATGATTACCACCTCTGTTGCAGAAGCAGCTTCCTGTCTTAAAAAAGGTCAGGTTCTCGCATATCCTACAGAGGCTGTTTGGGGATTGGGCTGTGATCCCTACAATGAGCAAGCCTTTCTCGAAATTTTGCGCTTAAAACAACGTCCCATTGAAAAAGGCGTGATTTTATTGGCTGCCAATGTCGCTCAAGTTGAACACCTGCTCCAAGGCTTAACAGAAGATATGCGTCAGCAAGTCATTGCGACATGGACCAACCGTAAACCCAATGAGCGTGCAACCACATGGTTATTACCAGCTGGTGACCATATTCCAACATGGATTAAAGGCAATCATCCAAAAGTCGCAGTCCGTGTGACTACCCACTCTTTATGTGTGGCTTTATGCCAAGCTTTTAATGGCTTTATTGTGTCTACCAGTGCCAATCCTGCGGGATTAACCCCTGCACGTTCCTTACAAGAAGCCAATCAGTATTTTGCCAATGAACTCAATTATTTAAATGGTGATCTCGGCCTAAGCCAAGAACCAAGCAAAATTATTGATGCTGAAACAGGTGAAATCATCCGCGCATAAGCTCGGATGCCTGTCTACACCTGCCTTTCGGGAAAATACAGACAAAAAAAAGCTCAGCCATATAGGGATGGCTGAGCATAAAAAAGGATGTGTATAAAATCACATCCAGAGGGTCTTACAATCTCTGGGTAAATATCAAGTAATTATTAAGAATTACTTCATCATTTACGATGAAAGTATTATGTAATATTTTTTTAAATTTAACAAATAGATTTTTTATATAAATAAAACTACTGATAAGCACTTTATTTGTGATTTTATAACTACTTAGTCAAAATATGTATCTATTTTTGATTGATTTTTAAGACGAGCATTTGTTTTTTTAATTCAGTTTTACACTCAAAAATCCATTTTCAAAAGATTTGCTCTATAAAAAAATAAGTTTGTTTGTTTATTTTTTAATCAATACTTCTCGTAAATTTTCATCTTTTTACTAGATTTACTTACGCTGCGCCAAGATCACCCCAGTAATCGTCATCACTGTGCCGACGGTATGATAAAACATCCACTGCTCAGCCAACCAGAAATAGGCAATAATCGCGGTAAATACCGGCATCAAATTCATAAAAATACTGGTGCGATTCGGCCCGAGATGTTGCACAGCCAACATCCATACCAACGGTGCAATCAATGATGGAAAAATTGCCGCATAAAATACACTTGGCGCATTCGCAGGATTAATCGCGTCAATGCCTAAATACAACACGAATGGCAAGTGATATAAAACGGCAAAGAAAATTTGTACATATAAGCTCAACAGTAGCGGAAGTTTCAATTGCCATTTTTTTAAAAACACCCCATAAAAGGCATAAAAGAACACTGCGAAGATCATGAGGATATCGCCGAAATGTCCGCCCATATTCAGTAATTGACTGAAATCGCCTTGCGCAATGACAAACAATAGCCCCGTAAATGAAATCGCACAGCCTAAGATGGCATAGCGGTTGGGCACATCTTTAAGTATGAAAAATGCAACGGCAATCGTAAAAACAGGGATAAAGGCATTGATGATGCCCATATTGGTCGCCGTCGTATAATGCGCAGCGGTATAGCCCAAGCCTTGATATAACACCATGCCAAAAGCACTCAGCACAGCCAATTGCTGCCAATGCTGCATGATTAACTGTCTTTGCTGCCAAACGGTTTTCAGCATAAAGGGGGTCAGGATCAAAAATGCAATAAACCATCGATAAAAACTGATACTGACCGGTGAAATATAATCAGTTACATAGCGGGTGACGGTAATATTCAACGACCATATAAATACCGCGATCAGAGGCAAACAAATTGCAAATTTCGCCCAACGCGCTTGAAGCAACATGTCTGACTCCTCAATATATTGTGCAAAGATTGGTCTAGGTATTTTGAGTGATGTCTGTTTTAATTGAAATACATGATTTCAGACATTTATATTGTAGTTCAGACATCGACACCTAGGCATATATGACATCAGCACCGATTGAACAACAAATCGAGCTTTTTGAAGCGCACTACACCACATTAGATACGGTCTATCCGCACAGTTGTCTTTGGGGTGATTTTAATTTTTGTCTCGATGGTATTTTCGAGTATGAGATACAAGGACAACACCATCTCTCACCTGCCAGTTATGGGGTGTGGATTCCCCCACATACAGAACATTGCTCGGTCGCGATTGATGAACAACCCATTCATTATGTGGCAATCCGACTGGCACCAGATCTCTGCGTAGATTTTCCCAAGCAGACTGAAGTGTTTAGCATCCAGCCTTTCTTTCGTTTGTTGGTGCAAGAAATTTTGGCCTTTCCTACAGAGCAACATACCACACCACCCTATCGACACCTGCTACAAGTCTTATTCGACCAGTTAAAAACAGCGCCCAAACATCAACATTATTTGCCGCAAAGCCATGATGCGGTGTTAAAGCCGATCTTAGCGCAGCTCGCAGATGTAGATCATTTTAGCTTGAGCCTACAGCGATGCTTATCCAATGTTGTTTTGAGTGAGCGTCAGTTATTGCGGCTGAGTCAGAACGAACTGCAAATGAGCCTTTCTGAATGGAGAAACCGTGCGAAAATTATTTATGCCATTCAACAACTCCGCGCTGGTCAGTCTATTAAAGCTCTCAGCTATGAATTGGGTTATCAACACAGCTCAAGCTTTATTGAGTTTTTTAAACGCTATACAGGAAAAACCCCAAACCAACACCGTGCCACTAGTTAAATGCCAAGCACTCAAGCAAGCATCAGCTCGAATTCTGCAAAGTACTACAAAAATTATGCGAAAAACCTATCGATAAAAGCTTGCTGTTCACCAGATTTCCCTTTAAAACAAGGATGAAAGGCACAACTTCAATTAGGAACGAATATGTCAGCTTCAGTTTACGATATCCCGGTAAAAACCATCCAAGGTGATGACACCACACTCAATCAATACCAAGGCAAGGTTTTATTATTGGTCAATGTGGCCTCTAAATGTGGGCTAACACCGCAATATGAAGGCCTAGAAAAACTCTATACAGAAAAGAAATCACAAGGTTTTGAAGTCTTAGGTTTTCCTGCCAATAACTTTTTAGAACAAGAACCTGGTTCTGAAGCGGAAATTCAAGAATTTTGCTCGATCAACTACAAGGTCGATTTCCCACTTTTTGCAAAAATTTCTGTTGCAGGCGCGGATAAACACCCCCTTTATCAAACCTTAACCCAAGCCATTCCTGAACGCATTGGTGAAGGCCCATGGTGGGATGATTTAGTTGAATACGGTTTAACACCAAATCCAAAGCCTGAAGTGCTCTGGAACTTTGAAAAATTCCTCGTGAATAAACAAGGTGAAGTTGTGGCTCGATTTGCACCTGACATCAAGGCAGATGATGCACGTATTGTCGATGCCATTAATGCTGAATTAGCCAAATAATTCGCCAATATCTCAATCTCTCAGTTAAGATTATTTTGATTTTAACTGAGATTGATCATTTTAAATTATCACAATAATAGTTATCAATTATCACATAATGATAATTTACATAGTTTATCCATTATTTTAATATTTCACATATACATTGTTCAAAGTTTCCCTGTAAATACTCATTATGATGAGTCTTATCAAATCACATCCAGCAGTAAACAGGTGAACTTATGAATACATTAATGAAAGCTATCGTTTTATCTATTTCGACAGCACTTGTTGCTGCTCCAGCAATGGCTGCACCGCAAAATAGCCAACAACATGCACCTGCGCATAATCAAAATACGAAAGCTCAACAGCACACTAAACAAAACACACCAGTAAAAAACCAAAGCCAGAACAAGAAAAAAGCCGTAAATCCTTCACATGATTGGCGTTCTGGACAAAAAGTACCTTCTGAATACCGTGGTCATAGCTACAAAATAGACCACACCAAATACAAAAAATTATCTAAACCAGGCAAAAACCAACAATGGATTAAAGTGAATGGCGACTACATTTTAATGAATGCCGTCAGCCACGCCATTATCAAAATCATTGCGGGTTAAACCCACCAAAACATCAAAAGAGGGCAAATGCCCTCTTTTTTTTGTTCAAGCGATTATTTTGTTATTGCTTTGCAACAATCTATTTTTAATCCACATTCTGCCCCTATATTCAAAGCATAGACTTAACACATAGTGATGATTGAATGAAAAAGCTAGTGCAGAATGCCCTTCTCCCTTTTGCCATTTTTAGTGGTGTTTTGGTGCTGATCGGTTGTGACCCTGCAACAGCACCTGAGCAAGACATTCAAACTACCACTGAAGAAGTTGAATTATCCAATACGGCTTCCTCTGAGCATCATGAAGCAACTGAAACAGAATCAGCGGCTCAGCAACAAAATCTAAAAAGCGGCAATATGTTTTACATTGTCCGTGATGTCGCCGACATGCAATTGAAAGCGGGCAGCTATGTTGAGCAATTGAAACAAACCCAAAGCGATATTGAAACGGCAGTCAATAGCCAAGACCCGATTCAACTACAAAAAGCAGCCGATCAGCTGCAACAACAATTGAAAGGTTTTAATCAGGCACTCAGTGGACTGAACCTAAAAAGTACTGAAATCAATGATATTCGCAGCAATTTACAAGCTGCCAATCAGCAAGTTTTGGCTTCACCCTTTTTAAATGGTCAAATGGATTTAACTCAAGTCGATATTCAGAAAATTAAAAATCAAATGGGTAATATCCAACTGGAGATGGTTAAACTTGCCAGCATGATCATTTCAGATCATTCAGCTCAAGAAAAAACATCAGAAAGCTAATTTTCTCTTAGCTCTAAACATGCAAGACAGACCTTTCAATCATACTGAATCGGTCTGTCTTGATTTTGCTCTATGTTATGTTGCCTGTGGGATTTTGCATTAAAGCCGCATATCAATCACGATACGGCCATCAATTTTACCTTTTTCCATACGATCAAAAATATCGTTGATATTTTCGAGCGGTTCAACATGAATATGTGCTCTGACTTTACCGCGCGCAGCGATATCTAGTGCTTCTTTTAAATCCAGACGTGTCCCAACAATTGAACCACGTACCGTAATTCCCTCCAGCACCATATTAAAGATCGACAAGTCAAAAGTTCCGGGTGGCAAACCATTTAAGACCATGGTACCTCCACGACGGACAATGGCAACAGCCTGCTCAAAGGCCTTCGGAGAAACCGCCGTCACCAAGACACCATGACAGCCTTCACCCGTTGCCTGCAACACTGCTTCTTTTACATCGGTTTTTAAGGCATTAATGCCGACATCGGCACCGAGATTTTTGGCCAATTCAAGTTTTGAGTCATCAACATCAATCGCTACGACATTAAAGCCCATTGTTTTGGCATATTGCACTGCCACATGACCTAGACCACCAATACCGGAAATGGCGACCCAATCCCCTGTTTTGGCCTCGGTCATTTTCAATCCTTTATAAACAGTGACACCAGCACATAGAATAGGTGAGATTTCTAATAGATCGACACCTTCAGGAATCACACCGACGTAATCACCATCTGCTAAGCAATATTCTGCAAAGCTGCCGTTGACTGAATAGCCTGAGTTCTGTTGTTGTTTACATAAGGTTTCCCAGCCCGCATAGCAATGATCACAATGCCCACACGCTGAATATAACCAAGGAATCCCGACGATATCACCAACTTTTAAATGTTCAATTCCTTCACCAATTTCAACTACTTCACCGACACCTTCATGTCCAGGGATAAAAGGTAAGGTTGGCTGAACAGGCCAATCGCCATGCATGGCATGTAAGTCGGTATGACAGACACCTGTCGCGATAATTTTGACCAAGACTTTGCCCGGCGTGACTTTAGGAATTTCGACTTGTTGTATTTGTAGTGGTTGATTAAATGCAGTCACTACGGCTGCTTTCATTGTTGCCATATTTATTCTCTCCATCTTATAAGTGTTGAGATTATTTTTTAAACAACCTAGCTCTACTATAGAGGAAGAATAAATTGGTCGGCGTGATGAATTTGTAAGCAATTCTCTCGGTTTGCTACTTCTTGTGATTCAGTACCTGATGATCGGTTGATCGACCACACATCACAAAGTGCCATGCTGTAAATTCACAATATTTTTTAATCTAAAACTTCCCACATAGTGTTAAGAACCGATATTCAAATATTTGAAACGCATAGAATTTTTAAGCATAGAAAATCTCCCAACCAGAAAATAAACAACTGCCTCTTTTTCCTATTTTAAGATTGAGCAAACTCATAGGTATTACAGTTTTTATCTTGTCCAAGTGCACGTTGCACATCTTGCTTAAAACGGGCTTGGGCAAAATGAAATTTGGCTGGCAGAAACAGGGTAATTCGAGTTTTGTCAGCTCCCATTCCCTCCACCAACATTTTATGTAGAAAAGCGCCATTTTCTGTACGCGCCATCAGCGTGCCCTGCTCTAAATGTTCTTCCAGTCGATTGTCAGTATACACATAAGCTTCTGCTGAGGTGAACGCCACACAGTGGTTATAGGCTTGTCTTAGGTTGCGAAAAGCGGATAAATAGGGAATTTCAAGTTCTGTACTGATGCCATTATCCACTGATTCCGCTACCAATGCGGCTTCAGTCGCGACATTCGGTGTGGTGACATATTGGCTTTGGCAGGCAAGCAGCGGCGTTGCCAGCAATAAGCAGAAACATAATCGAAGTGTATACATAAAAAGTCCTGACCTATTTTGTTGTTATTGGCAGTGCAAAAATTGTAGCAAAAGCCCGTAGCTGCTTTAATATGTAATATAAGGTCTACAGATTTTTTCATCCACTATGCAACTGATTATTTTCACCGGTGTACAAGCATCGGGTAAATCCACATTTTATATGTTGAATTTATATCACAGTCATTTGCGTATTAATCTTGATATGCTGAAAACCCGACATCGTGAAAATATAATTTTTGAAGCTGGTTTGGTGTCTAAAACCAAAATGGTAATTGATAACACCAACCCGACACGTATGGATCGTGCGCGGTATATTCAACGTACGCGAGATGCTGGCTTTGATGTAATTGCTTATTATTTTGACACTGATTTGGCCAGTACTTTAGAACGTAATAGCTATAGAGAAGGTAAAGCCAATATTCCCGAAGTTGGAGTTCGAGCCACCTATAAGAAATCAGAAATTCCCTGCTATGAAGAAGGTTTTACTGAAATTTTTAAGCTTAAAATTATTGCAAATGGCGAGTTCTCAATCTTACCGATGAACCCATAACCGCATAAACCAGTTACTCAGCTTGTTGCTGCTGTTGCCATGTTTTAAACGCAGCTTGCATGGCTTGTCGTTCATACGGTTTCACCAAGCGACTTTCCAAAGAACTAAAATCACCTCTATAGGTTTCAGCCACCATCTCTTTTGCCAGTTCTTGAATACTGACACGACCACGATGCTCATATTGCTGCACTTCTTCATGCGTCAATTCCACATCCCAACAAGACACCACCGAACTCATATCGACCGCAATACTTAAATAATAGTGATCAAAGTCTTGGTAAAGTTCCCAAAAGTGAGGTTCAAAAGCGATGAGATTCATAAGGCAGTGTTAGGCAGTTGAATTGAATGAGAATAAATCAAAATATGAATAAAATATATGCAACTTTAGATTGATCAGTTTTTTCAAATACTTTAGGCATAAAAAAACCACCCTTTCGGGTGGCTCTTTCAATCTCAAACCGTGTCTTATTGAGCGCGGTTTTTGATTTTGCGGATGGTTTCCAACTGAGCAGCAGTTTCTGCAAGAGCAGCCAATGCAGCAGCAGCGTCCAAATCGCTCTTTTGATTTGCTAACAATTGTTCAGCTTGTTTACGAGCTTCAATAATTGCTGCTTCATCAAGGTTGTCAGCACGTACTGCAGTGTCTGCAAGTACTGTAACAACGTGCGGTTGAACTTCAAGTACACCACCTGATACATAGATCAATTCTTCTGTACCATTTTCAAGCAGAACGCGGATTGCGCCCGGCTTGAGCAAAGTTACCAACGGAGCATGGCCAGGCATAATACCCAACTCACCGCCAGCACCTTTAGCAATTAGCATAGTTACAGTGCCTGAGTACAAAGACTCTTTAACACTTACAACGTCACATTGCATCGTTGACATGAGAATCTCCTAAATTAGGTAACTAATTAAAGTTTCTCAGCTTTAGCAATCACTTCGTCAATACCACCAACCATGTAGAACGCTTGTTCTGGGATGTGATCGTATTCACCAGCTAGAAGACCTTTAAAGCCACGAATCGTTTCTTTAAGCGGTACAAGTTTACCAGGCGCACCAGTAAACACTTCAGCTACGTGGAACGGTTGAGAGAAGAAACGTTGGATCTTACGTGCACGGTATACAGTAAGTTTGTCTTCTTCTGCCAATTCGTCCATACCAAGAATTGCGATAATGTCTTTCAATTCTTTGTAACGTTGAAGAACGTTTTGAACTGAACGAGCGATTTCGTAATGCTCAGTACCCACTACAAGTGGATCTAACTGACGTGAAGTAGAGTCAAGTGGATCGATCGCTGGGTAAATACCAGAAGATGCGATGTCACGGCTCAATACAACAGTCGCGTCCAAGTGAGCGAAGGTAGTCGCAGGCGATGGGTCAGTTAAGTCATCGGCAGGTACGTATACCGCTTGGATTGACGTAATAGAACCAGACTTAGTAGACGTAATACGTTCTTGAAGAACACCCATCTCTTCTGCAAGAGTCGGTTGGTAACCTACTGCAGATGGCATACGACCTAGAAGTGCTGATACTTCAGTACCCGCTAGTGTATAACGATAGATGTTGTCAACGAACAATAGAACGTCACGGCCTTTACCGTTTTCGTCTTTTTCGTCACGGAAGTACTCAGCCATAGTCAAACCAGTCAACGCTACGCGTAAACGGTTACCTGGTGGCTCATTCATCTGACCGTAGACCATTGCTACTTTGTCTAGAACGTTAGAGTCTTTCATTTCGTGATAGAAGTCGTTACCTTCACGAGTACGTTCACCAACACCAGCAAACACAGATAAACCTGAGTGAGCTTTCGCGATGTTGTTGATCAACTCCATCATGTTTACAGTTTTACCAACACCGGCACCACCGAACAGACCAACTTTACCACCTTTAGCGAACGGGCAAAGTAAGTCAATTACTTTAATACCAGTTTCTAAAAGGTCAGTAGAAGCCGCTTGTTCTGCATAAGAAGGCGCTTGACGGTGAATTGGTAAACGAGCTTCAGTACCAACAGGACCAGCTTCGTCGATAGGGCGACCAAGAACGTCCATGATACGACCTAAACATGCAGTACCTACAGGTACAGAGATAGGCGCGCCAGTGTTAGTTACAGTAAGACCACGCTTAAGGCCTTCAGTAGAACCCATTGCAATAGTACGAACTACGCCATCACCAAGTTGCTGCTGAACTTCTAATGTAGTTTCAGTACCATCAACATGGAGAGCGTCATAGATCTTAGGAACGCTGTTACGTTCAAACTCGACGTCGATAACCGCGCCGATGATCTGAATGATACGACCGCTACTCATTGCTGTCTCCTCAATTCAAACTAATAATGTTAAACGGCAGCGGCACCACCAACGATCTCAGAGATTTCCTGAGTAATCGCGGCTTGACGCAGCTTGTTATAAATAAGTTGTAGGCTCTTGATCAATTCACCCGCGTTATCAGTTGCAGCTTTCATTGCAACCATACGAGCAGACTGTTCACATGCGATGTTTTCAATCACACCTTGATAAACCATAGACTCAATGTAACGAACCAATAAACCATTTAAAAGCTCTTCAGCTTCTGGTTCATAGATATAGTCCCAACCGTATTGACGGTTTAGACCTTCGCTTTCCTCAGCAGCTGCTAAAGGAACAAGCTGTTCGATTTTTTGGTTTTGAGTCATGGCGTTGACAAAGCCGTTTGACACTAGATAAATACGATCTAACTCGCCTTTATCAAACGCGTCTAACATCACCTGTACAGAACCAGTTAACTGTTCAAGACTCGGAGCATCACCTACGTTTGTAGTTGCACCAAGAACTTTACCGCCGTAGTTTTTAAAAAACGAAACCGCTTTTTGACCAATTAAAGCAAATTGAACTTCAATTGACTGCTCTTGTTGCTGTTGTACGTGTTTTACCACTTTTTTGAACAAGTTAATGTTCAAACCACCAGCAAGGCCACGATCTGAAGAAACAATGATATAGCCAACGCGCTTTACAGGACGTTCAACCATATAACGGTGTTTGTATTCAGGGTTCGCTTGTACCAAATGAGCAATTACACGGTGCATATTTTCGGCATACGGACGGCCTTGAGCCATGCGCTCTTGCGCACGACGCATCTTAGAAGCTGCTACCATCTGCATCGCGCGAGTAATTTTCTGCGTGCTTTTGATACTAGCTACTTTGGCGCGAATTTCTTTTAAATTTGCCATACGCTTAACCTAGTATTCGAAAGCCCTTTCGAGCTTCCGAAGGTTGATCCGTGAACCAAACCAAAACCAGATTCAACACAGTTGAATCTTAGTAAGTTTGAGTCGCTTTAAAGCTTTCAATACCTGCTTTGATTGCTGCTTCGATTTCTTTATCGTAAGCACCAGTCTCGTCAATTTTTTGCATTAACGCAGCATTTTCTGAACGGAAGTAAGAGATCAACGCAGCATCAAATGCAACGATTTTCTTCACTTCTACGTCAGCCATGTAGCCTTCGTTAGATGCATAAATTGAAACAGCTTGGTCAGCAATTGAGTATGGAGCATATTGTTTTTGCTTCATAAGCTCAGTTACACGTTGACCATGTTCAAGCTGTTTACGAGTTGCTTCGTCAAGGTCAGAAGCGAACTGAGCAAACGCAGCTAATTCACGGTATTGCGCAAGAGCGGTACGGATACCACCTGACAATTTTTTGATGATCTTAGTTTGAGCAGAACCACCAACACGTGATACAGAGATACCCGCGTTCACAGCAGGACGAATACCTGCGTTGAATAATGATGTTTCTAAGAAGATCTGACCGTCAGTAATCGAAATTACGTTTGTAGGTACGAATGCAGATACGTCACCGGCTTGAGTTTCAATAATCGGTAATGCAGTTAATGAACCAGTTTGGCCTTTAACTTCACCGTTAGTGAATTTCTCAACGTAGTCAGCAGATACACGTGAAGCACGTTCAAGTAAACGTGAGTGTAGATAGAATACGTCACCAGGATATGCTTCACGACCTGGTGGACGACGTAGAAGCAATGAAATTTGACGGTAAGCAACAGCTTGTTTAGACAAGTCATCATAAATGATAAGCGCGTCTTCACCGCGGTCACGGAAGTACTCACCCATTGTACAACCAGCATACGGAGCAAGATACTGCATCGCTGCAGGATCAGCTGCAGCAGCTGCTACAACAGTTGTGTACGCCATAGCGCCAGTTTCTTCTAGCTTGCGCACAACGTTAGCGATAGTCGATTGTTTTTGACCAATTGCTACGTATACACATTTAATGCCAGAATTTTTCTGAGCGATGATCGCATCGATCGCCATAGCTGTTTTACCAGTTTGACGGTCACCGATGATCAACTCACGTTGACCACGACCAACAGGGATCATTGTATCTACTGATTTATAACCAGTTTGTACAGGTTGATCCACTGATTGACGCCAAATTACGCCTGGTGCTACTTTTTCAACAGCATCAGTAAGTTTTGCGTCAATAGGGCCTTTACCATCAATTGGGTTACCAAGAGCATCTACTACACGGCCTAAAAGTTCTGGACCAACCGGAACTTCTAATACACGACCTGTGCAACGAGCTTTTTGACCTTCTTGAAGGCTTAAGTAGTTACCTAAGACAACGGCACCCACTGAATCCTGTTCTAGGTTCAGTGCCATACCAAATAAGCCGCCGTCGAATTCGATCATTTCACCGTACATTGCATCAGCAAGGCCGTGAATGCGCACAATACCGTCGGAAACCATAACAATGGTCCCTTCGTTCTTAGCGGTCGCGCTGGTGTCCAGATCGCCGATACGCTGTTTAATGAGCGCACTGATCTCGGATGGATTCAGTTGTTGCATTGCGCTATACCTCAATCTTTTTAAAGTTCAGTCTTCGAGCTGTTAAGCAAGAAGACGAGTCCGCATTTTTTCAAGCTTGTTAAGCGCAGAATCATCTATCACTTGGTCGCCTGCACGAATAACTACACCCGCGATTAACGCTGGGTTAACTTCTACAGAAACATTTACGGCAGCTTCGAATTTTTTCTCTAATGCATGCGCAAGTAATTGTTCTTGTACAGAAGTCAATGGGAATGCAGATTCAATCACTACATCCACAGTATTGTTATTCTGTGATTTGAGCTGTTCGTATTCTTCTGAAATTTCAGGAAGAAGTGCCAGACGGTCATTATCGGCAAGCAATGTCAAAAAGTTTGACACTGCTGCAGTCTGGTCTTCACCTAAAACTTTTGCGAAAACACTTACCTGCTCAGCAGGCGTAAGCTCAGGGCGATTTAGATAAGCTGAAAATGCTTCGTCTTGCACCGCAGCACTGAGCAAGTTCAATGCATTTGACCAAGCGTCAGTTGCATTTTGCTCAGAAGCGTAAGCAAATGCTGCTTTAGCGTATGGGCGTGCCAACGTCAAGAGTTCAGCCATAATCCGCCTCTCTTAAAGTTTAGCAGCCAGCTGAGTCAGCATGGCATTGTGAGCTTCTGCGTCAACTTGCTGGTTCAGAATTTTTTCTGCGCCAGTAACTGCAAGAGCAGCAACTTGTTGACGTAATTCTTCGCGAGCAGCATTGATTTCAGTATCAACAGCTTCTTTAGCTTGTTGACGAATACGCTCACCTTCAGCCGCAGCTTGAGTACGCGCTTCTTCTACCAATTGCGCACCACGACGGTTCGCTTGTTCGATCAATTGAGCCGCTTGTGCTTTAGCCGCATCTAATTCAGCTTTCACTTGTGCTTGCGCATCCGCAAGGTCAGCTTTCGCTTTTTCAGCAGCGTTTAAGCCATCAGCGATTTTACGCTGACGCTCACTAATCGCATTGATTAGTGGTGGCCAAACAAATTTCATGCAGAATGCGACAAAAATCGCAAAAGCAATCGCTTGGCCAATCAATGTGAGGTTGATATTCATTGCTATTCCTCAATAGTTTAATTTAGGAATTAAGCTGATTAACCTACAAATGGATTAGCGAAGATGAAGAACAAGCCAATACCAACACCGATCATAGGCACAGCATCAAGAAGACCCGCGATTAAGAACATACGAGTTTGAAGTTGTGGAGCCAATTCTGGTTGACGAGCAACAGCTTCTAAGAAACGGCCGCCTAGAAGACCAAAACCAATCGCAGTACCTAAAGCACCAAAAGCGATCAAGATAGCAGATGCAATTGCAACTAGACCTAAAGTGAGTTCCATGATAATTCCTCAGAGGTTAGGTTTATACCAAATTAAGTTAAAAAATTGTGTGCCCAACCACCCTTTGACAGTTGAGCAATACCATTAATGCTTTTCGCTAGCCATACTCATATATACGATAGTCAACATCATGAAAATGAATGCTTGTAACGTAATAACAAGAATATGGAAGATCGCCCAAGGCACAGACAACGCCCACTGGATCCAGAACGGTAGTAATGCGATCAAGATGAAGATCAACTCACCCGCATACATGTTACCGAACAGTCGTAGAGCCAATGAGATTGGACGTGCAATAAAAGTTACTAATTCAAGAATAATGTTTACCGGAATAAGTAATGCTTTTAAAACTGGGTTACTTGGGTTAAATGGGTTAAGTGCAAATTCTGCACCGAATCCGACAAGACCTTTCTCACGGATACTATAGAAAATAGTTAACGCAAACACTGACAATGCCATACCAAGGGTAATGTTAGGATCAGTAGATGGAACGATTTTGAAGTAAACGTGGTGAGGATCCATACCAAACACGTTAGCACCGATCAATTGAGCTGTATAAGGAATCCAGTCAACAGGGATCAAGTCCATCAAGTTCATGAGGAAAATCCACACGAAGATGGTCAACGCTAACGGCGCGATTAAGCGCGATTTGCCATGGAAAGTGTCACGGACACTTGAGTCAACGAACTCGATAATCATTTCGATTGCAGACTGGAACTTGGTCGGAACACCAGAGTTTGCAGCTTTCGCTACAACCCAGAACAACAAACAGAAAACTATACCAAGGCCAATAGACCAACCCATTGAATCCAAGTGAATAGCAGTGAACCCCATCTCTTGAGCTTCTTTAGCAGTCTCAGCTAACTTCCAAGTACCATCTGGCATTTTGCCATAGGTCAAGTTAGTCAAGTGATGCTGAATGTACTCGGTCGAAGTAAGGGCATGTTCTTCAGCAGCCATAAATCACACCTGGTCAATGTCAAAACTAATAGAGAAAACGAATATCGCGTGCTGCCTGATATCTCGTTACTCTCCAAAAAACTTTTCAATTTTTTGTTGTGTTTATACTCGTTTTTTTAAGCGTGTTGCCCAAAAAGGAGCGACCCACGACATACTTTGTACGAGCATAAAACCACAAAACAATGCCACCGCTGACAACGGTTTGACATTGATCAAAATCAAAATGAATCCAACAATCACGATTGCAAACTTGCCCATTAAGCCACGATACATGTTTGACAGCACCTGTTTAGAGGCACGGGCACCAGCCGCACGAAACGACTGCCATGAAAAGTAGCTACTTGCTAGCCAGCATACCAACGCACCCAAAGCTGCACTATATGCTGTGATTGTGTCTTTAAGGACCCAACCAATCAGGGCTGAAACAGGAATCATTACTGCTTGTAAGATGACTAAAGCTTTCGCTAATCGTCGATCAATCATGCGACTAGTTCGACTCATTTTTGTTCACTCACAGCAATTCTGCTTGACAAGTTTAACTGATGATTATTTTTAATCGCAGGCATTATAGAGTTACACCCCTTAACTTGCAATCTTTTCCCGACCTTAGTCGTGTTTTTTTAAATTGGTAAACTGCTTTCAAACTAATCAATAGTTGTTTGTTTTTTACATTACTTTCGCGCATTTAGTGTGCACTTAAGGGTTTTATCAGCCAACATCTTCCATGCTGTTACAAAATCCCCTGCCCCACTCATGGTTTCGTCCACCGGCTGAAAGACGATGCCACCCAGCTTTTGATACTGATTTTGACTGGCATGTGCTTCTGCAAGTAAGCATATTTTTGGCTGCGCGCGATGGTCTTTCAAGTATTTGATTTGTGCCAATGTCGGCGCGACATGTGGATCATCTGTCAACGCACCGGTAAATTTCAAATTCAGTGAGCGCTCAAGATATTGATAGGCATCGTGGTAAGACCAGTAAGGCTGAGCACGGCTCGACACATCTGTTTTTTGGGCTGTGATCAAGAGTTTCTGCGCAAATGCACGCGCATTAGCCCAATATTTTTCACGATGTTCTGGAAACTGTTGTGAACGTAAAGCAGCAATAAAAAAGCCGATTCGAACTGCATTGTTAGGTTCAAGCCAAACATGGGTATCGATTGTGCCTTTTAATGCATTGCCACGGACATCCCGTAATGGCAAAGCACTGATAATGCCTGAGTCTAAAATAGCAATACTTTTGCCACTTTCACCCAACATTTTTGCCAATGGCGCTTCATGCGCTTGGCCTAGCCATAAAACGAGATTGGCATCTTGCACGGTTTTACGGTGCGCAGGCGTCAAACTCACATCATGTCCAGATTGATGGTCAAGCAGTAGTTTTGGCTGCTCTACGCCCTTGAGTACATCCTTCGCGATTAGATAAATCGGTTGTGTAGAAACAACGAGACCTTGCGCCCAGCTCATTACACTGAATAAAGCCAAACTACAAAAAAGAAATACACGGGACATGGGGAGAGAGCACCATAAAATGAATAGTGTTATAATATAACAAAATCGTAAAAAAACCTACGTCTGTTCGTAAGTCCTTACGCTTCATGTTAAGATTTAAAGTCTTTTTCTTTATACAGTTTCGTACTCGAGGTTGGCTATGAGCGCATGTTCACACGAACATCATAATGCTTTGCATGGTGTACACGATCATCATAATGTCGAACAGCGCCTTGCTGAAGCTGAGAGTCTCTGTAGTGCGACGGGTGCTCGACTTACGCCCTTGCGTAAAGAAGTATTGGAACTGATCTTAAATGCAACGGGACCAATGGGCGCTTATGACCTTTTGGCTAAAATCAAAAGTGAGTCTGACCGACCTGCAGCTCCACCGACAGTGTACCGTACGCTGGATTTTCTGCTTGAAAAAGGTTTGATTCATCGTCTAACGTCGATTAATGCTTACATCCCATGTTGCCATCCGCGCGAAGGACATCAAGCAGCATTTCTGATTTGCACAGACTGTAAAATAGTCAAAGAAGCATCTGCTCAAGGCTTGATGGCGCAACTCGATGAATTATCTGCATCCGATGGCTTTACTGCACATCACAGTATTATTGAAATTTCAGGGATCTGTCAGCAGTGCCGCAGCAAACACTAAATGTGAAGCCCATTGTGGCTTTAGAGCATGTTCATGTCCGAATCGATGAACGTGACATTTTAAAAAATGTAGATTTCGCCTTACACGAAAAAGAAATTGTCACCTTAATCGGTCCCAATGGTGCAGGCAAATCCACGCTAATCAAAGTGTTGTTGGGTATTGTAAAACCTGTATCTGGCAAAGTGATCAGCACACAAAAATTAAAATTTTCATATGTGCCACAAAAATTTAATCCATCACACAGCTTACCACTACGTGTGTGTGATTTATTGGCACTAGAAAAATGTGATGCCAGCATTAAGCAAGAAATTATTCGTGATACAGGCATTGCCAAGTTACAACAATCTAAAGTTCAGCAATTGTCGGGCGGCGAACGTCAACGTGTATTGATTGCACGGGCATTATTGCGTCAACCGAATGTATTGGTTCTGGATGAACCTATGCAAGGTCTGGATATCCAGTCTGAAGCGGAACTGTATGACTACGTGCGTAGCTTGCCAGAAAAATATGGCTGTGCAGTTTTGATGGTTTCTCATGATTTACAGTGGGTCATGCAAGGCACGCACCGTGTGGTTTGCCTGAACAAACATATTTGTTGCAGTGGCTTGCCTGAAAATGTACAGCAACATCCTGAATATCAAGCGATCTTTGGAACAAATCGTGTGTTCTATCAACACCATCACGATCACTGTGCGCATGGCGATAGTGCAACGCCTTGCCAGCATGACTCTCGTCCCCATATTCACCCTGAACCGGAAGCATAATCCATGATGGAATGGCTACAACTCCTTTTGCCAGCATGGATCATGGGCACTTTGCTGGTGTTCCTGACTGCGCCGCTTGGCTGTTTAATGTTATGGCGTCGCATGTCATTTTTTGCGGACACCATGGCACATGGCACTTTACTCGGTGTCGCCATTGCCGGTGCGATGAGTTTACCGCTTTGGACAGGCGTTACATTGATTGCGCTCTTATTGGTTGCAATCTTATGGGTGTTACACGACCCTCGCTTGCCCAATGACGCCTTGCTCGCGCTATGTTCAGCAACACTCCTGTGCTCTGGCTTACTCTTCATACAACGTTTGCCCAGCTTAAAACCTGAATTACTCAGCTATTTATTTGGTGATTTACTCACCATTTCTTGGTCAGATTTGCCTGTCTTTACAGTGGTGATCATTGTGGCACTGACCGTGCTGTATAAAAGTTGGCAATCGCAGATTCAGATTGCCATTGACCCCGATATTGCGGTCAGTGAAGGTGTCAGCGCTAAATGGCAACGTCTGATTTTTATGTTATTACTGGCATTATTTACCGTATTGGCTTTACGTGCTGTCGGCTCATTGCTGATGGGTGCATTGTTAGTGATTCCTGCATTAACCGCTCGTTTATTGGCAAATTCCCCGAAACAAATGGTGCTGTGGTCTTTCATCATTGCCCAAGTCGGTGTGACCGTGGGGTTATGGTCAAGTGCTGGTTTAAACACCTCTACAGGACTGACTATTGTATTAACCATGGCGCTGCTCTTTGCCCTGATTTTTATTATGCAAAAATTTAAGAAAGTGGCTTAAGTAGCAACGTTCATTGCTCAATTCGCCACATATCAAAATAAAAAAGCCATGCAGTTGCATGGCTTTTTTTTGCACGTCAAATACGATGCTCAGAATCATCTAACTGGATTTATTGATGCACCAAACTCAATAAACTCGCAGCACAAGCAAATAATACCGCAAAGGTTCGATTCAAATATTTTTGTTGTTTGGGTGATTTTAATAATCGCAGTACTTTTGCAGCGAGACCGGTATACCCCGCCATGACAATCAGATCAATGCTAATCATTGTTGCAGCCATGATGACATATTGAATCCATTGGGGTTTGGATAAATCTAAAAACTGCGGCAAAACCGCCAACAAAAATACAATCGCTTTAGGGTTGCTCATATTGACCAAAAAGCCATGTACAACTAATTTTAAACGTGATTTATTTGGTAAATCTTGTTGGATTTCAATTGACTCAGTTGGCGCTGTCCACTGTAAATAAGCCAGATACAATAAATATCCCACTCCAAACCATTTCACGATCAGAAAAGCCCATGGTGTCGTCGCAAATAAGACCCCTGCCCCAGCTGCAACAATGGCGATCTGAACCAAAAGTGCCAATTGCAGGCCGATTGCATTCCAATACCCATGCTTAAACCCATAATTCAAACCACTCGACATAGACGCAATTGCACCTGCACCTGGGGAAACACTAATTACCCAACATGCCAACATGTATGCAATCCAGATTTGATAGGACATCATTAGCTCAAGTTTGAAATGGGTCTGTATTATATGACATTTACTCTATTTTCATGACAATAATGCACGCTAAAAGGCCAAATGAAGGCTACACTCTCAGCGCTGCTTAAGGCACAATATACACAGCCACTCAGAAATTATAATTTTTAGGAGCCATGAATGTCTGCTCAATCTGTAATTTTGCCATTACCCTCAGATCATGCTCGTTTTATTGTTTTACGTTTAAAAGATTTAACGATTAGCGAATTAAAAGAACAACTTGAAGACTTATTTAGCACTCGTGATCGTCTAATTACCCAACATCCTAATGCACAGATTAAAACAGCTGTGGCTTTTGGACCTGAACTTTGGGCACAACTTTACAGTCAAGCTCCGGCAGGCTTTAAACAACTTGATCCAATTCAAGGTTCATTTAACATGCCTGTAGCCCCAGCAGATGTACTGATTCACATTGCAGCACAGCGTACAGATATTTGCTTTGCTTTAAGCCAAGCTTTCTTTGATGGCATTCAAGATAAAGTGGAGGTTTTAGATGAGCGTGTTTGCTTCCGTAATTTCGATGGCCGTGACTTAACTGGCTTTATTGATGGTACTGAAAACCCTCAATTTCCAGATGACCGCGCTGAAACAGCTTTACTTTCTGAAGAAGCAGGCATTTTTGCAGATGGTTCTTTTGTGTTTGCGCAGCGATATGCACACAACTTAGATAAATGGAAAAAGTTAAAGGTAGATGCTCAGGAACATGTAATTGGGCGTACCAAACTTGAATCGATTGAGTTGAACGAAGACGAACAACCTGAAAACTCACATATATCACGTACCGTTGTTGAAGATGGTGAGGGTGAAGAACTCGCAATTTTGCGTCATTCATTGCCTTATGGCGATGGCCGCGGTGACCAAGGTTTGTTCTTTATTGCTTATACCAAAGATCTCAGCATTATCGACAGTATGTTGGTTCGTATGTTTGGCACCAGTGGTGACGGCATTCATGACCGCTTACTTCACTTTGTTACGCCAATGGACGGAGCGTATTACTTTGCACCAAGTGAAGAGCTGTTGGAAGAAGTTTTAGAAGGGTAAAGTAGAAAAAGCCGACGAGTGTCGGCTTCATTTATTATATGTTTATACATTCATGACGCTATTTCATAATTACTAGCAACAGCAGATTCATATGAATCAATAAATTCCTCTTGAGGAATATCATCAGCATTAATTTCACAAACGGCTTTTTCTTCACTAAGCTTTTTATCTATTTCTTTACCTTGATCACTTCTACGTGATTCATATACAGTTCTTTGTCTAAAATAACTAAATGGTTCAGCATTGAATAAAAAACCATATTTAGAATCATGCACAAAGTCAGAATAAAATTTTGTTACATCTTCATGAGCAGGTTCATTCCAACTCTCTAAAATCCAGTTTTCCATATTAATTAGATATTCATAACTTTCAGATACGGGTGAGGTCACCTTAAATATTCCAGCACCATTTCTTAATGCCTGCAACCGGTCCATTTCTGTAGCCATGTCTCGAGGACTCCAAAACATCAAAGTATCTTTTACTTTATTACCTATGCCTTTTCTCGCATTTTCACTAACTGAATCCACATTATTTCTAGATAAGGTGCCATAAGCACTGTAATAAACTTTCATAAATGAAATAATCTGCTCTTCAATACTTCCAGCATTAGATATTTTATCTTTTACTGCATTATATAATCTTTGCGTTTCTTCTTTAATTTCAAATTGCTGTTCAAAAAGTTGGCTATGATCTTTCTCTAACTCCTCATAACTCAGCATTCTTACACCAGCATTTGTTGCCTCTTGAAGCATGTCTTTTAACGGAATTCTAGCAAAGTTATCATTTACATTTTGGCTACCTGGCGTATAGCCACCACCCACATCAGAATGCATACCTGGGTATACCAACTCTTTCCAATTAGAGTTAGATATTTCACCATTTTTTTTATGTATTAAATCAACAGGAAATGCAAAACGCAATTCATTACCAGCCACATGATGAACACACATTTTTACGCGCTCATCAATTACCATATCACGGCCTTTAAATGTAATATTATTGTTTAAATTTGCTGCAGGCAAACCAAAAGATGCAACAGTATCGAATATACCCATAAATTTAAACTCAATGGGATATTTACCTGTTCCATAGGTTAAACCATCACAACTGGATTCGCACTGCCACATAAACTGATTTGTAAATGCCCTTGCTAAAGCAGCTCCTCGAGAAAATCCAAAGGTGGAAATATTAATTTTTTTTATTAAACGATGCTCATCCAAACTTTTAGCTATTTCAGCAAAACTATAATCTTTTTTCTCATTAACATATTTACTAACATCAATCTCAGCTTTCTGTGCATTAAAAATCATGACTTGCTTAAGTGCATCGTTTAACTGCTCTTCGCTATAATCTAAACGCCTAGCCCCACCTAACCCTAAACCTGCACCTAAACCCAAATGATCTTGAAGTACCGAAATAGCACGTTGAAAAAAATTTAAGTCGGCGTTAAAACGAGTACCAACACCAGAAGCATAAATCGCATAATTCGAGCAATCTCCCTTTTGACTATCAATGAATGTACGAGCATTTCGCCATAGTCGTGCTGGATTAGACCATTTCTTTTTATCACTGTCCTTGTCCTTGTTATTTCCAGTCCCGTCGAAGAAAACTGAAATATGTACTACATCGCTACAATCTTGTTTAGCAGTAGGTTCATTATTTGGAACATCACTATTTGTTTCAATTACACGATTTATTTCAGACATTTTAAATCTCGCTTAATTATTATTTTTTAGTTTATTTAACCATTTCAAGCCTTTTTCTGTCGGTACTGGTAAATTATTAGATGTAATTATTTCAACAGTATCATCTGGGTAAATATGAGCAGCAAGATATTTTTTATTCCTTAATTCAGCTTTATTAAGAAAAATTTCATTTTTAGAAAAGTGGATATTTTCACTATTAGTCTCACCCCATACTATTTCTTGTTTACCAACATGAATTTTATTTGTAGAAATTGCCTTACCAAACCCTCCTCCTATTTCCTCTCCATTTACTTTCAACATATAATCGGAATAATGAGGACTATAATTAAATGAAGTAGTAGCCATCATATAAGAAGTCTTTACTCCAGCACACCCTATAGTGCTTAAAGCCAAACTAACAGGTAAAATTATTATTTTAAAAATATTCACTATTCTCTCCTAAATATTTATACTAACTAGCCTTAATAACTAACAATTTCATTGCTTCATCCATATCTATTTTTTTATCTTTTAATAGATTTAGAACCTCATTAACTTTTAAATTATTTAAGTAATCATTTCCATAAATTATTTTCATACAAATAAAGTTTAAAATATCTCTTGTACCACTTAATCCATACAATCTAGCCTCAGGAATTGAACAAGTAACAAAATCATATAATTCAATTTCAGGGATATCTTTTATTAAGAAAGAGTTATTTAATTTCAGATAATAGATTATATTATCAGGAAAGGTTGCTTCAACCATTAATTCTTCCTGATCAGAGGTAAAAACTAATGGGGGGGTTTTGTTTTCTTTAAAATCGTTATAAACATTAGACTTCCGTCATAAATCAAAAAACGTACAATTTATTTGATCTTAAATTAATCAGCAAAATTATTTAATTCGAGGGATAATCCTTGGATGAAATTCAAAGATATTCAAAAATTATCAGACGTT
>NZ_VOYN01000038.1:0-33270 GCF_013420275.1 Acinetobacter sp. YH01020 | reverse complement strand
GATAGTCTTTTTCAGATTCAATCAATAATTGAACCGCTCTTTCTCTGATTTCAGGGGTATATTTTAATTTGGTCATCGGAACATTCTCTCAGAATACTGAGTCTCCGACAAACCCGGTACGGTTCAACCTACTAATAATCAAATTTAACCTACAATCCTAAATTTAGTACCCTGTATATCGAATATAAAAAGCTGCACCATGTCCAATAAATCCGTGACACTTGATGCGTCATCAAGCAAAAAGCCGCTCAATGCGGCTTCTGTTATTTTATAGATTGTGAAGTGGAAGATATTCCCTCTAAATTCACTTAAATTTAAGTAGTCAAAAACCGCACTTAAACATCTATCACATCAGCAAAGTTTGCACCTAAAACTTTTGCTAAATCTTCGGGCTTTAAACCAATATCCAAACCACGCTTACCACCACTCACATAGATTTTAGCTAAGTGCTGCGCAGAAGCATCGATCACTGTTTTTAAACGTTTTTTCTGTCCAACTGGACTAATACCACCAACCAAATAACCAGTTAAACGCTCTGCATCCTTTGGGTCTGCCATTTTTAGTTTTTTACAGCCAAATGCTGTGGCCACTTTTTTCAAATTCAGCTGATATTCCACTGGCAATACGGCAACAAAGTAATTTTTATCGTCCGTAACCATCAAGGTTTTAAACACTTCTTCGACAGTTAAACCAAGTTTTTCCGCAGCTTCTAAACCAAAACTTTTTGCTTCTGGGTCATGGTCATATTCATGAATTGTAAAGTCGATTTTATTAGATTTTAAGAGTTTACATGCAGGTGTCATTGCTTTTTCGTCATTCCATTCGGACAACTAAGAAAACTCGATTATAAGCCTATTCTCGAAAGACTGGCGAAGACTTTTATATTTTTCATGAAAACGACTTGTGTAATAAGTTTGAGTTAAATACATTTAAACAAAGCAAAAATTTTAAAAAATATGACAACGCTGACTCAAGACCTCATCCAATTATTATCTGTAGTACCCAAAGATCAGGGCTACTTTTTAGCACAAAGTAAACCTCTGTTTGGTGACCATATTTTTGGTGGACAATTACTTGCTCAGAGCATAGTCAGTGCATCCTTTACCTGCACACTCCCACTCCACTCTTTACATGCCAACTTTATTTCTGCGGGTCTTGCAAATCATCCCGTATTATTTAAAGTCGAAAATTTACGTGATATCCATAGTTTTTCTACACGACAAGTGACCGCCATACAGCATGGCAAACCAATATATATGGTGATGTTGTCCTATATGAAAAACGAAACGGGTATGGAGTATCAAATACCTGAACCAGATCTGATCCCACAGTTTCCACCAAGTATGCTCAAAGAAGAGCAATTCTATAAAGCGCAAATCCAATCATTTATTTCACCTGAATATCTGGCCACATTTTTACAGCCTTTTCAGCTTATATCTAAACCAATTGAATACGTGCTGACAGACTTGCCACAGTCCGGTCAAGCTTCTGTCTTAAATCAAAATCAATATGCAGAATATTTAAAACTCCATGATGCCTTGGATGCACAATTTGACCAACTTCATATACATCAGGCCATTGCAGCATATTATTCAGACTATAATTTATATTCTGCGGCGCTTAAAACTCATGGTTTAAATTATCTGTCTCCTGAACTCATCGCAACTAGCCTTGATCATTCGATGTATTTTCATCATATCTTTCGGGTGGATGATTGGATTTTCTATGACATGAATACCACTCGAACCTCCCAATCACGTGGGCTTAGTCATGGGCAAATGTGGCAAGATGGAAAATTAGTCGTAAGTACTACACAAGAAAACTTAATGCGTTATACAGGCGAATCGTCAGCCCTGTGACAATCTTTAACATACAAATTCTTGTTAAGTTAAGCATCCCGCGTATAAAATTTATGCAAATCATACCGCTATAACAATAATATGCCTTCGATCTACCAACTTAAGCCTGCATTTCAAAACCTGCTTCGACCTTTGGTTAAATCACTTCATCATCTTGGCATTACAGCAAATCAAGTAACACTACTAGCAATGTTCATTTCGCTAGCTGTGGCATTTTTCATTTATATCTATTTCTCTCACAACGGTATTGGTATTTTACTGTTGATTTTCCCTGTATGGATGCTTATTCGTATGGGATTCAATGCCATAGATGGCATGCTGGCACGTGAGTTCAACCAACAATCCAAACTCGGTGCTTTTTATAATGAATTATGTGATGTGATTTCCGACTCAGCACTCTATTTTAGTTTAATTTGTTTTGCTTTTATTCAAGCTGAACTGCTGATTTTAACCTGTTTTCTCGCCATACTTGCTGAATATACAGGTGTGATGGCGCCATTAGTGGGTCAAGAACGTCGCTACGATGGTCCAATGGGAAAAAGTGACCGCGCTTTTGTATTTAGCATCATCTGTATCGTGATCGTGACTTCTTCTATATTTAACTTCGGTTTAAATACATTGTCTCTTATTTGCAATAGTATTTTGATTATTATCATCTTTTTATTATTTATCACGATTTATAACCGCATTAAAAATTGCATTATCAACCCACAATAAATTTCAGTTTAGATCGTCAGTCGATTCATTATTTTGAGAACAACACAATGTATAACAATACTCAGCATACCTTTACGAGCCATGATGGAACATCCTTGTTTTATCAACACTGGGAAAATAGCAGTTTAAAAAGCAACCGCAAGAAAAAAGCAGTGATTTTATTTCATCGTGGCCATGAACATTCGGGACGAATAGCGCATTTGGTCAATGAATTGAATTTGCCTGATTTTGATTTTTTCGCTTGGGATGCGCGAGGACACGGTAATACAGCCGGTGAACGTGGTGATGCACCGAGCTTTTCGGCATGCGTTCAAGACATTCAATATTTTGTTCAGCATATAGAACAAAATTACCAAATTCGATCAGAAAATATAGCAATTGTAGCTCAAAGCGTTGGTGCTGTTTTAGCCGCGACATGGGTGCATGATTATGCCCCTAAAATTCGTGCTTTATGCCTTGCCTCGCCTGCATTTGACATCAAACTCTATGTGCCTTTTGCAAAACCTGGCTTAACACTCCTCAACAAATTCGCTGGCAACTTTTTTATTAATAGTTATGTCAAAGCCAAAATGCTGACGCACGATACTGCACGTGCGCAAAGTTATGACACTGACCCGCAGATCGCTCGGGCCATATCGGTCCGTATGCTGCTGGGTCTATATGCAGCCTCAGATCGAATCGTTAAAGATGCACAAAATATTTTCGTTCCTACACAGGTTTTATGTTCAGGATCTGACTTCGTGGTGCATCAAAAACCGCAATTGGCGTTTTATCAAAAACTTCCTCATCCAATGAAGGAATTTCACGTCTTAGACGGTTTTTATCATGATACTTTGGGTGAAAAACATCGCAAAATCGCCACAGATAAAATCCATCGCTTTATTCAACAATGTTTTAAACAACCCTATTCCACACCTAAACTTTTAGATGCCGATAAAATTGGCCCGAGCTGTGCTGTTGCAGAAACCTTAAGTTCAACGCTTCCAAAACACTCTTTAAAACATGCATTTTGGAGCTTAACCAAACAAAATCTTAAAATTGGTAGTCTCTTTTCTAAAGGTTTAAAAATTGGTGAAGATACAGGATACGACTCTGGCAGCACCTTAGATTTTGTCTACAGAGATCAATCAGAAAGCCAAAATGCTCTCGGTAAAATCATCGATCGACAATATTTAAATGCGATTGGTTGGCGTGGTATTCGCGTTAGAAAACAAAATATTGAAGCGCTATTAACGAAATATGCTTCTAAGTTACATGATGCCCAACACGCGGTACGGATTATGGATATTGCTGCAGGCCATGGCCGATATATTTTAGATGCTGTACAAAAACTGCCTCAACAGCCTGAATCCATCCTGCTTAGAGACTATAGCTCGATCAATGTACAAGCGGGTCAAGCAATGATTGAGCAAAGAGGTTTAAGCCAGATTGCCAAATTTGTAGAAGCGGATGCATTTGATACCACTTCTTTAGCCAGTGTTGAACCTAAACCCACTCTAGCCGTGGTCTCAGGTTTATACGAATTATTTAGTGATAATGATTTACTTAGACAGTCCTTATCCGGCTTAAGCCAGGCCATTGAGAAAGATGGTTATCTCATCTACACGGGTCAAATTTGGCATCCGCAACAAGAGTTTATCGCCCGTGCCCTGACCTCACATCGCCAAGGAGATGCATGGGTCATGCGTTTGCGCTCACAAGCAGAAATGGATGCCTTGGTTGAGCAAGCCGGTTTCAAGAAAGTCGATCAAGTCATTGATGAGTTTGGTATTTTCACCGTTTCCGTTGCACAAAAAATTTAAGCTTGGATGGTCAATCTTATGCATAAACTGGATACGGATACAGGAACTTGGAAATACGGCCTACTGTGTTTGGCATTTCTGGCACCTTTTTTCTTCTTAAGTTATGGTTTTGCCAACCAATACGCTGCGGGTTTAGCGTCTGTACCTGTTATCGTCTTTGAATGGGAAAAATATATTCCACTTTGGCCATGGAGTATTGTGCCTTATTGGTCGATTGATCTGTTCTATGGTTTGTCTTTATTACTTTGTTGGAATAAGTTTGAATTAAAACAACATGTCCTGCGACTATTTTCGGCACAAATCCTTTCAATCAGCTGCTTTTTAATTTTCCCGCTACGTTTTAGCTTTGAACGCCCCGAACTCACAGGTTTTTTCGGCCTATGGTTTGATGTCTTGATGGGCTTTGATAAACCGTTTAATCAAGCACCCTCTCTGCACATTGTGCTACTGGTGATACTTTGGGATTTTTTCCGTCGGCATAGCACAGGTAAGCTAAAATATCTGGTAGATGGTTGGTCCTTTTTGATTGGTCTCTCAGTTCTAACCACTTGGCAGCACCATTTTATAGATATTCCAACAGGTTTATTGGTCGGTGCCTTATGTTTATGGCTATTCCCGATGGCTGGCTCTGCGCCATGGGTTCAAAATAAACAAAGTCGGCTAAGCTTAAAGCACATTAAAATCGGCATCCTTTATCTGTTTGCTGCCTTATTGTGTAGCGCAATCGCACATGCAAAAGGTTGGTGGCTTTGGCTGCTCTATCCTGCAAGCAGTCTGCTTTTAGTTTCGTTTGCATATTTATTCAATCGTCCCCATTTTTTTCAAAAACTCAGTCATGGTGATATGACCATTGCTGCAAAAATATTGTTTGCGCCTTACTTTGTATTTGCTTGGATCAATAGCCGAATCTGGACTTATCGCCATCCTGAAGATTCTAAAATCATCAAAATCAATCAGAGTTATATTTATTTAGGTCGCTATCCGTCCAAACAGGTCATGCAACAATATGATGCTTTACTCGATTGTTGCGCAGAATTACCCACTTATCCAAAGTGCTCCTATGCTCAAACCTTGAGTTTAGACCTGATTCCTTTACAGGCCAATCAGCTGCATAACGCTGTAGAGTCTTTAGAACTATTCTTGAAATCTAATAACAATGATGAAGCACAAAACATCTTGGTCTTCTGTGCTTTGGGATATTCACGAAGTAGTGCTGTAGTGGCCGCATTATTATTGAAACAACATCCTGAATATTCAGTCGAAGATGTTTTAAGGATTATTCGCCATAACCGCCCTTGGGTCGTGCTTAAAGCACCGCAAATAAAACATTTAAATACTTATCGTTTAAAACTTAAAGGACTTGCACCATGAATTTACAACTTGTGGTGCTGTCAAAGTTGTTGCAATCCACCACTGGATTGCTCATCTCAGCGTATGTGGCAGCGATTCTCACGCTCTGGCTCATCATCCAGTTTGGCAATGTGATGCTATTCGATTTGCTATATGTAGTGATTTGTCTAGTTTTGCTTGGAATACAACATTATTTAAGCCTGAGAATCAAATTTGATTCGGCACTTTTAGCCACTGTCGCTGAATACAGCCAAACCCAAAGCCTAGAACAAACCACCAAAGAGCTGGACTTAAGTTTAATTAACCTAAAATTAATGCCTACAAATAAATGTGGCCGCGCATGGGAACTACGTGAGTTAGGTTGTCTGGCTTTATTTAAATGGCAGATCTTTGTGCTTTGCTTGCAATACATCGCATTCATCTGCATATTTTTACTGTATAAATAATTCACAATAATTTGAAGCCATGCCAAATCCATTAGACACTTCAAGGAATGCTCACTCACCAATGAAAGGTAATTTTCTAAGCCGTTCAATTGCTCGCTATATTGCCTTTCTCACTCGTCGTGGTGCGCGGCTGCTCACGGGCGCGCGGAGTCTGTGGGTCGGGTGCAAACCGGTTATGAAACAGCGTATTTATTATGCAAATCATAATAGCCATATCGACTTTATTTTGCTTTGGTCATCACTGCCGACAGATCTCAGACGGAAGACGCGTCCTGTAGCGGCTTCGGATTATTGGTTAAAAGATGGCTTTCGGCGTTTTCTCATTCAAGACACGTTTACTGGTGTCACTATTCAGCGAAATCGAGAGCAAAATCAAGATCCCTTAGAACCGATCAAAATCGTATTAGCGCAAGGTGACTCGATTATTTTCTTTCCTGAAGGTACTCGAAATTTAAATGATGACGTTGAATTATTAGAGTTTAAAAGCGGCTTATTTCATCTCAAAAATCAATTTCCAGATGTTGAAATCGTACCGGTATGGATCTCAAATTTAAAACGTGTCATGCCTAAAGGTGCGCTAATACCATTGCCACTATTATCTACCGTTATTTTTGGTAAGCCTTTAGAAGTTCATAATGAACAGAGTAAATCCGCGTTTTTAAACTACGCTCAAGAAGAACTACTCAAATTAAAAGCATTGGAGTATCAATAATGGAATTCACCAATGCGCAAATGACTTATGTATTGTTTGGTATCTTTGCGATTATTTTGATTATTGCCTCAACCATTGGCTCAATACTAAAATTTAAAGCGGGTTATGCACCTGCACCAGTCATCGACAATTTAAATGCGCGGATCAATGCATGGTGGGTCATGTTGTTGGTACTTGGTGTAGCAATTTCATTAGGCAAAATTGCCTTTGTGATCCTGTTTGCGTTGATTTCACTCTTTGCTTTACGTGAATTTATCAGCTTGCTCCCAACCCGTCGCGGTGATTATCTTCCTTTGCTGATCGCTTTTTATTTTGTCATTCCTTACCAGTATTACTTGGTGTATATCGATTGGTATGGGCTATATTCTATTTTTATTCCACTGTATGTATTTCTTCTTATCCCTATCGCTACACTCAAAGCCGAAGATACCACGCGATTTTTAGAACGCAGTTCAAAAATTCAATGGGGACTGATGGTCAGCGTATTCTGTATTTCGCATGTGCCTGCGCTATTAAATCTTAAACTTCCCGGATTTGAGGGTGAAAAAATTTGGCTAGCAATCTGGCTGATCATGGTGGTACAAGCCTCCGATGTCTTGCAATATGTCTGTGGCAAGCTATTTGGAAAGCACAAAGTCGCACCGATACTTTCACCATCTAAGACCGTAGAAGGATTAATCGGAGGCATTGCTTTAGCCACTGCATTAGGTGTTGCTATGTCATGGCTTACACCCTTTAGCTATCTACAGGCTGCATGTATTGGATTTATTGTTTGCATATTTGGCTTCTTTGGTGGTCTTGTCATGTCAGCCATTAAACGCGATCGTGGTGTAAAAGACTGGGGACAACTTATCCAAGGCCATGGTGGCATGCTCGACCGAATTGATTCAATCTGCTTTTCTGCACCGATTTTTTTCCACATTTTGCGCTATTGGTGGTCTTAAGAAATGACTAAGTTTCAAACAGAAAATTTGGGATTTTAAATGATGTTACGCACGTAGAATTAATTTTACATTTTAAAAATGATTTTTAAGTCTATGCGACGGAGTCTTACATCTAAGGATTGAATAAAGGTATTAGCCTTCGGCTGGAGATACTCTTACGAAGCGTTGTTTCTTATTCGGCAAAATGAGAAGCGTGCTTCATAAGGAAACAATCTTGCGGAGCATTGCTCCTCACCGTAAAAATAGTTCACTAGCGGCAAATTATTCAAAGAATCGCAGAAACATTTTTGATTACAATTAGTCCTGTCTCAAACAATTGCGGATGACGTTACCGTGTATCGTTCTTTTATTTGAATCAACGTGCGCTTCTGATGTTACTGCGTAGCATCGGTTAATAATACGCACAATAAAAAATCCCAAGCAAACAAGCTTGGGATTCTTCTTATCAGGTATTCGATTTAAATGTCTGAAATTGCAAACTTTTTAAAAATACTTGCACGACGTTTAGGATGAATATTGGCTTTAGTTAAATCGCCTTGGTAGTGATCATAGACACGTTTATCCATCATCTTAAACCAAATAGAGGGTACTAAAGCAGGAATTAGCATAGTGGCATAGCCGCTAGGCAACTCTGGCGCTTCGTCAAAATGTCTTAAAGCCTGAAATGGACGAGTCGGATACGCATGATGGTCTGAATGTCGCTGTAATTGATACAAAAATAGATTGGTCACAATATTATTGTTATTCCAACTATGTTCAGGCATGGTTCGCGCATAACTTCCATCCGCTTTTTGCTCACGCTTCAGGCCATAATGTTCAATATAATTAATAATTTCAAAAAGGCTGATTCCATAAAAGGCCTGTGTAACTAAATACGGTGTCACGCCTTTACCAAACATTTTCAGCATCGCGGCATGAAAACCTGCACTCATCGCCCAACCATGAAACAGTTCATTGTCCTTCGAAAAGAAACTTAAACCTTTACGTTTTAAGCGTTGTTTCTCAATCTGCACCGCCGATTTAATTCCACCAAATACAGTGCGTGGCCAAAACTCATAAAAGGTTTCGCCCATTTTTGAAGATGCAGGATCTTCAGGCGTTGCCACACGTCTATGGTGTCCATAAGGATGTTCAATGCGGAAATGGCTATAACCTAATGGTGCGAGCGTCGCATGTGCCCAATAATGGTCTTTTTTATGTGGTCGATGGCAGAGTTCATGTGCTGTATTTACACCGACGCCATTAATTGCACCCATCGAAATCCCAAGTAGAACTTGATCTAATATTGAAACATCTTTACGGGTAACCACATAGCCAGCAAAAGCATTCGCTGCCATTTGCAGTGGGATAAATAATTTGACGATACGATCATAATAAGGATCATTCACTAAAACTTTAATGTCATCATCTGTCGGGTTATTGGCATCATCACCGATCAGTGCATCCAGTGCAGGAATAATGACATGCAGTAGAAGCGGCCCACCCATGGCAAATAGTTTTTTTGTCGGTTTTGGACCAAAATGATAACCCGCCAAGATCCCCATACCAATGACTGGTAAACCTGGACTCAATAGCCAACCATAACGTTTTTTATCTAAAACACTACCGATTTTGCTTTCTAACTGAGCGAGCTGCTGTTCATTTAATTTTACTGGTGCATTCATGCGCTAGACTTCCCTATTTACTTCTTCTGTGTTTATATTCGTAAAATATGGGCAGCCAGAACAGTTTTAAGCGTCCAAAAAAACTATGCGATCGTCTTTGGCATTTAAGGATAAATGTTGACCTTTAAGCACATAGTGGCCATCTATAAATACAAAATTAATATGAGTAAATATTTGAAATATGGATGCTTTAAGTAAAATTTTTGATGATATCCATCTCCACCGATCTGAATATATTTATTTGAGATCAAAGCATCCTTGGGCTTTTCATTTTCAAGATCACAATGCCATGGTTGCGTATGTGGTGATTCAAGGTCAGTGTGTTGTGCATATAGATCAAGAGCAGGTTTTTCTTGAAGCTGGTGATCTTTGCCTTATTCCGTCAGGGCAAAACCACCACTGCAAACCTATACAGTCTGATGTCTTGGTCGAATCAGTGAACATCACGCCACTGTTTCAAGAGCAACGAAATAAAATCATTGAATTAAATTCTGCCGAATCTCCAGAAGTAGAAGAATTATTTGTACTAGCGATCCGTGGGCATGTCGATAGCATTATGGCAAAGCCTTTAGTAAATGCACTCCCCACGCTGTTACATACACCACATATCATGAGCAGTACCGCACCTGAATGGTTGCAAATTGGCTTACATTTTCTGGCCGTTGAAGCGCATCAGATCCGTCCAGGCCGCGATAAAATTTTGGATCATCTGGTGAGTATTTTATTTATCGAATGTGTGCGTGATTATATTGCAGCCTTGTCAGATTCAAGCAGTTGGTTGCATGCCTTGAGTCATCCTGAATTATCCAATGCTTTGGCCGCGATTCATGAAAAACCGCAGCATGCTTGGACCGTCGAAAGTTTGGCAGAACAATGTTGTATGTCGCGTTCTAAATTTGCCAGTTTATTTACTCAAATGCTCGGTGAATCACCACTCGCCTATTTGCAGCAACATCGTTTGCGACTGGCAACACAGCACTTACAAACGGGGCAACTGACTATTCAGCAAATTGCCCATCGTATCGGTTACTCATCTGAAACGGCATTTAGCCAAACTTTTAAAAAGTTTTATGATCTCACACCGAGCCAGTATCGACAGCAGCATCAGCTCGCAAAAACTGAGTCACCTTAGAGGTTTATTTAACTGACGTTACGCATATAAAAGTAATTTTGCATTTTTAAAATGATTTTTAATTTTATTCGACGGAGTCTTACATCTAGGGATTGAATAAAGGGATTAGCCTTCGGCTGGAGGTACTCTTACGAAACGTTGTTTCTCATTCGGCAAAATGAGAAGCGAAGCTTTGCAAGGAAACCATCTTACGGTGCAATGCACCTCACCGACAAAACTCGTTCAATAGCGTCAAATTACTCAAAGTATCGCAAAAACTTTTTTGATTAGAAGTAGTCCTGCGTCGAACAGTTGCGGATGACGTTACCGTGTATCATACTTTTATTTAAATTAAATTACGCTCCTGATGTTACTGCGTAACATCAGTTATTTAATTTAAAAGCTTTAAAATCGCTTCCACAGGGTTTTCACTGTTGCCTGAAAGCAGTTGTTTATGCATGGTGATGTGCTGCATCACTTGAATTTGAGATTTTTCAACACCCATCAAGCTTTCAATTTCTGCTGCTAATTTTTCAGGTGTTGCATCATGTTGAATAAGTTCCTGAATCACCTTTTTGCCCGCAATAATATTTGGCAATGAATAATACGGAATTTTGATCAGCAATTTCACCACATGGTAGGTCAGCCAATTTAACTTATAAAAAGTCACCATTGGACGATGTAAAAGCATCGCTTCTAAGGTTGCCGTTCCTGATGCTAAAGCGACAATATTCGATGCGTTCATCACCTGACGGCCAATTTTAGATTCGGTATCGTTGTTTTCCATCAAGCGAACTTTGGCTTGTAATGCTTCAGGGTACTGCTTGAGCAACAATTCGATTTGCTGTTTACGTGCATCATTGATTGCAGGAATCAGGAACACATAGTCTGGATGCTGCTCCGTCAAAATCTGTGCGGCGGACAGCACCAAAGGCCCTAAGCGCTCAATTTCCCCGCGACGGCTGCCCGGAAGTAATGCAATGTGTTTTTGATGCTCATCTAAGCCTAACTCGTGTTTAGCCGCAACGAGTGGATTATCTAAAGGCAACTGACTTGCCAATGGGTGTCCGACAAATGCAGCCGGAACTTGCCATTTTTGGAAAAACGCTTTTTCAAATGGAAATAAGCAAAGGACTAAATCAATACTTGCTTTAATGCCATGTACACGCCCTTGACGCCACGCCCACACTGAAGGGCTAACATATTGTACTGTTTTAATTGGTAGCTGTTTTTGCTTTAAGCTCTTAGATAAACGCAAATTAAAATCCGGCGCATCTATCCCTACAAAAACATCGACAGGATTTTCAGTCCATTTTTCAACCAGACCATCGCGTACAGCAAAGAGTATTTTAATATCTTTTAAGACCTCAACAATCCCCATTACCGATAAAATATCCATCGGGTAATAGCTGTTAAAGCCTTCTGCAATCATTTGCGGACCACCGATGCCTTCAAATTCCGCATCAATCCCTTGCTCTCGAAAACTACGGATAAGTTTGGCGCCTAATGTATCCCCCGATACTTCCCCAACCACGATGCCAATTTTAAGTTTCCGATTTTGCAAAAGTCTGTCCTTTTTACTCAGTTTTCTTTAGCTATAGATTCTATACGAGTCCTTCGCAAAGTTAATAGATTTCCAAAAAAAGCTGCACGTCTTTAATTCAACATTTTAGGATGTATGCATCACTGCTACTTAGCTGCTGATTAAAATTTTTCCGCCAATGATTCGGATTTGTGCGGTATTTATTCTTAAAAGAGTTTACGAAATAGCACTGCGGTATTAAAACCCGCGCTTTCCGCAATTTTATCAATCGAATAATCCGTCACTTCGAGCAATTCAGCGGCATATCGTAGTCTTTCATTATTTAACCAAGTGACAATTGGTAGTCCTGTCGCATGTTTAAAATGTCTGGTCAGTGTCCTTCTACTCATATTGGAATAATGGCGAAACTTTATCTTTTAAGGCGTATGAGACTTTGCAGCAGTGGACTTTATGTTCACTGTTGCATATATCGATAAATAACAAATTGAAGATTAGGAATATAAAATCTACGGTGCGTTTTAGACATTGGATATCTATTTTCAGATCGTCACTCCTTTATATTCTTAATACATGATTTCAATGCATCCTAATCTCTATTTGAACTATCAACCACTTGAGAAAGCCGAAATCAATAACTTAGCTTATTTAAAATCCATTATTTTCCAAATTAAAATCATTCTTTATCTATTTTTTTCACAAGCAAATCACTAATCGAGACAACGACTTATATCAATTAGTCATAAGATATGCACGTTTTTTGATATTTGGCATTCAGCGATGGTCGGTCCTTTAGAGTTCATTCTGGCAGGTGTAATTGTAGGTTTCTGCGTAGGTATTACCGGTGTTGGCGGTGGTTCACTGATGACCCCGATCCTGATCAGCCTGTATAAAATTGAACCCCATATTGCGATTGGCACAGACTTACTATATGCCGCAATTTCAAAATTTTGTGGTTCTTTAGTTCATGCACGTAAAATGAATATCGTATGGACCATTGTTATTTGGCTTGCTGTCGGCAGTATCCCTGCGTCTTTTGCGACCCATTGGGTCCTTGAAAACTATCTGAGCCAATCGACACATTACAAAACCGTATTAACCATGTTTTTGGGTTTTATGCTGACGATTACTGGGATCTCAATTATTTTCCGTGGTCATATTGAAAAATTCTTTAATAAATTTCGAAAAACTGATCAGTTAGATGATATGAGTGCGGATCTTGAACGTATCAATTTCCAAGCAAAAAATAAGCGTGCATATATCATCATTATGGGGATTATTTTAGGCGTATTCGTTACCCTATCGTCTGTTGGTGCAGGTGCCTTCGGTATTATGGCCTTGGTGCTCATGTTCCCGAACTTACCGATGATTCGTATTATTGGTTCTGACGTCGTACATGCCGTGCTTCTTACACTGGTTGCAGGCTTGGGTCATATGAGCTCAGGTAATGTCGATTTTCATTTATTGGGTTGGTTATTGGTGGGTTCTATTCCTGCAATTGTGGTCGGAACTTTAATCAGCTCACGTTTACCTGAAAAAGTCATTCGTAAAGTCTTAGGCATTACCTTGTTTGTTTTAGGCATGAATTTCATCATTAATCCAGTAAAATCAAAACCTGTCGAAAAACCAACAACTGCAATGTTGATCGCACCGACAGTGAATAGTCAGCAGGTTTAAATTAACTGCCCGATTCATCACTTTTTTTTCAGAGACTTATTGATCTTTTTTATAACATTTGAATGCTATATTCATGTTATATTCGGCTCACGAAACAACCTTTTGTATAATCAAACCAGTGACGGCAATGAATACTTTACAGTCAAATTCTATTACCCAAAACGACATTGATGACGTGAATGTAAAAAGCATTCAGCCTCTTGTTACTCCTGCAGAACTAAAAAAAGAGCTACCTCTGACTGAAACTGCCTATCAAACAGTCCTTAAGGGCCGTGAAACTGTACGTAATATTTTAGATGGAAATGACAAACGTCTTTTTGTTGTCATTGGTCCATGTTCAATTCACGACACAGTCGCTGCACATGATTATGCTGACCGTTTAAAAGTTTTAAGCGACAAAATCCAAGATACGATCTATGTCGTGATGCGAGTGTATTTTGAAAAACCACGTACCACTGTGGGTTGGAAAGGTCTAATTAATGACCCAGACATGAACGACTCTTTCAACATCGAAAAAGGCTTACGTATTGGTCGTAAACTTTTACTTGAATTGAATGAAAAAGGTTTGCCTTGTGCAACTGAAGCGCTCGATCCAAACTCACCACAGTACTACCAAGATCTTATTTCTTGGTCAGCGATTGGTGCGCGTACCACTGAAAGCCAAACACATCGTGAAATGTCTTCTGGCCTTTCTTCACCAGTTGGCTTTAAAAATGGTACAGATGGCGGTTTAACCGTTGCGACCAATGCCATGCAATCTGTTAAACATGGTCATAGCTTCTTGGGCTTAAGCGACCAAGGTCAAGTTTCAGTTATTCGTACCAGTGGTAACCCTTATGCACACGTTGTACTTCGTGGCGGTAACGGTAAACCAAACTACGACGCAGGTTCTGTTGCAGATGCCGAAGCGGCATTAGCCAAAGCAAAAGTTAGTGGCAAAATCATGATTGATACCAGTCATGCAAACTCAAACAAAGACCCGTACCTACAACCCCTTGTTCTGAAAAATATTACTGAACAAATCCTTGACGGAAACAAGTCAATCGTGGGTATTATGGTAGAAAGTCACTTAAAAGGTGGTCGTCAGGATATTCCTGCCAACCTCTGTGACCTCGAATATGGTAAATCAGTGACTGATGGCTGTATCGATTGGGATACGACTGAAAAAGTCTTGTTAGAGATGCATGAAGCACTTAAAGACGTGTTACCGACACGCTAAGTGAATGAAAAACGCCATCTTCAAGATGGCGTTTTACTTTGAAGGATTATTTGTCAGATGAATGAAATCGAAAATGCGTTAAGTCACATTGAAAACTTCCAATATATACATGAACACTTATTAACGTCAGGACAACCATCTCCTTCTGAGCTTCAAACGATCAAAGAATATGGTGTTTCAACGGTTATTAATTTAGCACTGACCGATGCATCCAATCATATCGAGCATGAAGACCGCATTTGCCTAGATCTAGGCCTGAACTACATTCAAGTTCCAATCTCTTGGGATACCCCTTCAGATGATCAATGCCTTTTAGTACTCGATATGATTGACCATTTGGTTCAAGGTCAAACGGTTTGGCTACACTGTGCAAAAAACTTCCGTGTCAGCAGTTTGATGTATTTATATCGTCAATACTATATGGATGTTGATATGCCAAAGGCTCAAGATTTGATGCATCAAATTTGGAAACCCAATGAAACTTGGACAGGTTTAATCCATGCGGTTGCCTTACAACTCCAAGGCCGTAAAGCAACTCAAGATTTACAACATGCACTGATCCATCCAGATCATTTTGCGTGAGAAATCAGTACTGTTGCAGTAGAAAGAATACCTTCTTGGCGACCAGTAAACCCTAATTTTTCGGTGGTGGTCGCTTTGATGCTAATTTGTGTAACTTCAACATCCATAACATCTGCGATACTTTGACGCATTTCTAAATTATGTTTTGCTAGTTTAGGGCGCTCACAAGCCACGGTAATATCAGCATTATTAAGTACATATCCACGATCTAAAATCAGTTGGTAGACGTGTTTTAAAAGTACTCGACTATCGGCACCTTTAAATTTTGGATCTGTATCTGGAAAATGCTGACCAATATCTCCAAGTGCCAAAGCACCTAATAATGCATCACAAAGCGCATGCAGTACCACATCACCATCTGAATGTGCTTTGAGTCCATGTGTATGTGGAATTTGAACACCAGCAAGCGTTACAAAGTCACCTTCTTCAAATGCATGCACATCCATGCCCTGACCGATACGAATTTGAGCTATCATGCTTGAGTTCCTTGAGAAAATAATGATTGAAATCTTGTATTCACGCTTTCTATTTCGCTATAGTGTGGGCAAGCGCAACATAGTGAAAGTATAAGCGATCATGCTGTTGAAAACTGAAATAAATATCATCAAAAAATTCGGACTGGTTCTGCTAATAGGTTCTGGCCTAGCGACGTTTACGCATGCAGAAAAGATTGACTGTGATCAGGCCAATACTCAGGCAAAAAAAAATTACTGTTCTGACGGTTTTGAAGAACAACGTGAAAAGCTAGATGGGCTTTTTTTAACGGCACAGTTGATTACCGATGCCCCAGTACGCTTGCTGATAGATACGCAAAAATTATGGTATAGCCGAGTTCAGCAATGCAAAAACTTGGATTGTTTCAAACAACAATTTGAGCTTCGCCATGAAGATTTGAATATTTATACCTCGATGAACCAAAGTTTAACGCAGCATTATCTTAAATTTGAAAATGGCCATTTTGCGACATCACCTGTACATTTAAAGGTGCATCAACTAGGCAAAAACAGCATCAAAATAGAAGGCATTGCCTATCGTAATCCGAACAATCGAGTTGAAACACAAACCATTCCCTTTTTAGCCTACACAACACCCGAACAAAAAAATCAAATCACCGATAATGAACACGACTGCAAATATCAGTTCAATTACAGTAAAGCCTTACTCTCAGTAAAAACTGAACAAAAAGGCTGTGAACGTTTTGCAGGGATTTATCGTTTATATGATTAAGATCAAATTCGAATGACTTAGAAAAAAAAGCCTCAAGGTTGAGGCTTTTTTATGTCTACAATTTTTTGATGTCTACAATATGTCAGTTAAATCGGATGTGTTTGCCGCACTTGCTGGCTAATCATCGCAGCTGTTGCCGCAGATAAGGTCCATCCAAGGTGACCATGCCCTGTATTATAGAAAATATGATCTCGCTTACCTGCATGTACTACAGGCATCATATTGGGCATCATTGGTCGTAAACCCGCCCATGGCACCACATGTTCTGTTGATAGATTAAAGTTACGATTCGACCAATCAATTAAGGGCTGAATGCGATCTGCACGAATGTCTCGGTTATAGCCATTAAACTCTGCCGTGCCTGCAACACGTAGTCGATTTGCACCTAAGCGTGAAGTCACAATTTTGGCACTTTCATCCAACAGACTTACCCAAGGCGCATTGGCCTGACTTTGTTCATCATTTAAATTAATGGTGATTGAATATCCTTTGACTGGATAGACATTTACCCGATCACCGAGTTTATGTGCAAGTTCATAACTCCCTACGCCACCACAAACCACCACAGCATCTGCTTCAAGTACGGTATCAGCATCGGGATGTTCCATATTTTCATCACTGGCTTTTAACTGAACATTGACACCTTTAGCATGATGTTCAAAGTCAGTCACCTCAAAGCCCCACATATATTTCACATCAAAGCGTTCTGTTGCTTTGGCAAGCTGCGTCGTAAATTTATGGATGTCGCCCGTGGCATCGCCCGGACAATAAAAGCCACCATAGTATTCACCTGTCAGACTAGGCTCAATGTCACGGATTTCAGCTAATGTCACAGGATGACGCTCTAAGCCACCCTCACAGAGCATATTATTAACTTGAGTCGCCACCTCATAATCATGTTGATTATGAAAGAAATGTAAAATGCCGCGTTTTTCTAAATCAAACTGCAAGTTTTCATGCTCAGCAATTTCAAATAAACGCTGACGTGCCATCAATGCAAGACGGACGGTCTCGTGAGTATTTTCACGGTAATCTTTAATATGCCCCATAAACTCAAAGAGCCATGAATATTTGTGTAGATTAAAACTTGGATTTAATAATAATGGCGCGGTTTTTTGTGACATCCATTTGATGCCTTTCACTACCGTTGCTTTTTGGTTCCAGACTTCAGCATTACACGCTGATAATTGTCCACCATTGGCAAACGACGTTTCCATCGCAGGATAAAGATGTTTATCGACCACAGTGACACGATAACCGAGTAATCCGAGTTCGTAAGCTGTCGTTACCCCAGTAATACCTGCACCAATCACAACAATATGACACATATAGGCTCCTTGGAAATTATATTTCCTATGTTCGCCCCATCTGTCATTGTTACCTGAGAGCTTTGGTTCCTTGCGAAGCAATGTGAACCTTCCCCTTCGGTGAGTAGGTCTAGCCTACTTCTCTCCAGATTTTTATATGATTACAGTCCTTTTGCCTGAGAGTTTCCTGGGGGAACTTGCTCCTTCGGCGAGCACGATCTGTGCTTCTCTCCTGCAATCATCCATTCGTTTTTTTATTCGGCATTCATCTTGGTATTGCCTTAGTTAGATATGAGCAATATTTGTACCAAATCTCAAGTCCTATTTGGGTCAATATTGTTAAATAATATTTTTATATCGATTTAAGTTATTAGGTTATAAATTTAAAATCAATTTTTTTATACCTAAATACTTCATCTTTAAAATAAAGGTTTAAAATACTGAATGAAATTTATATCTAGAAAGATTGAAGTTTTATGTCGGATTCTACCCTTTTCTCTTGCTTTGCATCTGTGATCAAAACACATTCTATTGAAGAATTAACTCAAAGTGATTTACTCCGTCTTAAAACTCTGGGAACTATTCAAAGCTTTTATGCACCATTCGAGGCCATAAATCATGATGCAAAAGTGGTCATCGTCGGCATCTGCCCAGGCCAACAACAATGGCGTAATGCATTAATTGCAGCGAAGGACGGCGTAGAGCAGCAATTATCTGAGGAAAACATACTTAAACTTGCCAAGAATAGTGGTGCTTTTAGTGGTCCTATTCGTAAAAATTTAACTCAACTGCTAGATCATATTGGATTACACAATCAATTAGGCATACAGACCACTGCAGAGCTATTTAGCAATCATCAAGATATGGTGCAAATGTGTTCGGTTTTACAGCAATGTATTTTGGTCAATGGAAAAAATTATGCAGGCTCAACGCCCGCAATGTTGAAAAATGAATTATTAAAACAACATATTGATGATTATTTTATTCCTATGATTCAACAGCTTCCGAACGCAATTTATATTCCGCTAGGCAAAGGTGTAGATGAGGTTTTAAATTATGTAAGCAGCTTAGGCTATTTAAAAGATCAGCAGATTTTAGCAGGACTTCCCCATCCATCGGGTGCGAATGCTGAACGGATCAAATATTTTTTAGGCGAAAAACCACGTGACCAATTGTCTCGACAAACCAATCCCGAGCAGATTGATAGCGCAAAATCACAGATCTTACTTAAGTTATCTAAATTTCAATGAAATAAGATTTACATCACTTAATAATATTTTTTATTTGAATATCGACCACTTATATCAAAGCAGTGCTCAAACAAAACTAGAAAAGTGTGATGTATTTTACTTTTTTGTTTTTTCTGTGTGAATATGCGCCAAAATAAATATTGCTTATAAAAATAACGCTAACATGGAAAAACACATGAAAAATTATTTAGTTCTAGGATTTACACTCCTACTACTCACAGGTTGTATTACCGTACCTAAAAATAAACCTGAAACCAGAACATTAAAGCTGAATGGTGTGAATACCGTTGAAAACAGTAACGTAATCCAACGAACCATTACTCGAGGTCAATTACTGTGTGAAACTGGACAAAAATGTCCTGAACTTGCAATTGATTAGCAAAAGAATAAAGGTGAGTATGCACTTTCACTGCATTCTTATGATCAACAGCAGCTTGATATGAATGAAATATCTTTTGTGATCGACGGCAAAGTATTGTCTTATCCTGCAATAGGTCAAACAAATTATCGTCGCTTAGATAATTCAAATGTGATTGATTCTTCTAATACCGTGATGATCCCAGATACTGTGCTTAAACAATTCTGTGACGCAAAAGATATTGCGGTGATTATGAATACCAACCAAGGTGAAATCGCACACTATATGCTAAAAAACCAAAAATCATCAGATGCCTACCGACTATTTTTACGTGCTTACTCTTAAGCCCAAATAGTCTAAAATCAAAATCCCAAAAGTTAGTGTATGTTTTTTGGGGATTTTTTATTCATCTCGCTTTATAAATTGATCAAATGCATCACATGGTCTTTATTTTATTCGTTTAATTAATTGTTTAATTGTCAGTTCACAAATCGGTTGACCTACCTCTAGATGAAGAGGATAGGCTTGATTTTCATCTGTAAGCTTATAGCCACGTCGTTGATAATATTTTATTAATTCTAAACGCCGATCAATCACATACATCACAAATTCTTCAACATTGGGTTCAATCAACATCGCTTGCTGTTCTGCAAATTGCAATAATTTTTTCCTAAGCCCTGAGCTTGCTCATTTGGATGAATTGCAAAATGACCAATTTCACAGCTCTTCCCCTGCATTTGAATACCAATACACCCCATGATCTGCGCATGTACCGACTCAATCACATATAAATGAAAATCCCTTTTTTGTAAGAGTTGACTGAGTTGAGACACATTTATTCGATTTCCTCGAACAATATGATGTTCTGTCGTCCAACTCTTGGGATGATTTTCCCGATAGGCTGTATTCATTAAGCTTTCAAGCTGCTGAATATCACCAAGTAAAGCATTTCGTATATTCATATTTTTTTGCTATTTATTTTCATAGGCCTAGTTTACCGAAATAAAAAAACCAGACAATTGTCTGGTTTTTTTATGCAATTTTCTCATCAGTGTGACTTGCTAAAGCTATTCACCAACCGCGTTCGGAACAAAGCAGCGCTTTGTTATTTATCCACTGTGACTCGCTAACGCTACTCACCAACCGCGTTCGGAACAAAGCAACGCTTTGTTATTTATACACTGTGACTTGCTAAAGCTATTCACTAACCGCGTTCGGAACAAAGCAACGCTTTGTTATTTATCCACTGTGACTCGCTAACGCTATTCACTAACCGCGTTCGGAACAAAGCAACGCTTTGTTATTTATCTACTATGACTCGCTAACGCTACTCACCAACCGCGTTCGGAACAAAGCAGCGCTTTGTTTCCTCACTTGGGTTCAATTGGGGCAAATGGTGCAACAACGTCTGCATTTTGTGCACGGTTACGCATGAAGTGATCCATGAGCACAATTGCCAACATTGCTTCTGCAATTGGTGTTGCACGAACACCAACACAAGGATCATGGCGACCTTTGGTCAACACATCTGTATCTTGACGATTAATCGTAATGGTTTTACCCGGCGTAGTAATGGAAGCTGTTGGTTTCAAGGCGATCGCAACACGAATGTCCTGACCACTCGAAATACCACCCAAAATGCCGCCAGCATGGTTTGCCAAGAAACCATCCGTAGTTAATTCATCACGGGTTTCATGACCAAACTGCTCAGCAACGCCAAAGCCATCACCAATTTCAACACCTTTTACAGCGTTGATGGACATCATGGCATGTGCAATATCTGCATCTAAACGATCAAATACAGGCTCGCCCCAACCAACTGGCACTTGCGTCGCAATAATTTCCAGTTTGGCGCCACAGCTCGTTCCTTGTTCACGAAGTGACGTTACGAGAGCTTCAAAACGTGGGACGGCATCTGCATCACCACAGAAAAATGGGTTATTCGGAACTTCATTCCAGTCCAATTTCTGTGCTTTTTCGGTACCAATTTGCGTTACATGACCACGAATTTCGATACCGAATTTCTCAAACAAGAATTTTTTAGCAATCGCACCTGCAGCAACACGCATCGCAGTTTCACGAGCACTCGAACGGCCACCACCACGATAATCACGGAAACCATACTTATGTGTATACGTATAGTCTGCATGCCCCGGACGGAAGGTTTGTGCAATGTTGCCATAATCTTTTGATTTTTGATCTGTGTTACGGATCAATAGACCAATCGATGTACCGGTCGTTTTGCCTTCAAATACGCCTGAAATAATTTCAACTTCATCGGGTTCTTTACGCTGAGTCGCAAACTTAGATGTGCCCGGCTTACGACGATCCAGATCCTTTTGCAAATCGGCTTCAGTCAGTTCAATACCCGGTGGAACCCCATCCACAATGGCCATCAGACCAACGCCATGAGATTCACCACAAGTCGTTACACGGAAGAGTTGCCCTATACTATTACCTGCCATGTCAAACGACTCCTTATGCTTGAACAGATTGAATAAATAAATCTCGGTATTCGCGGCATTGAGCAGCAGTCAATGCAAAGATACCTGTACCGCCTTTTTGGAACTGTAACCAGTAAAAATCAACGGTATTGAAGTTTTGACGCATTGCCCATTCTGAGTTACCCACTTCGATCACAATTAAGCCATCTTCAGTCAGGTAATCTGCAGCTTGTGCCAACATTTTACGGACAAGATCCAAACCATCTTGACCCGCAGCAAGCGCCATTTCAGGTTCATGGTGGAATTCTTCTGGTAAATCTGCCATGTCTTCAGCATCCACATATGGCGGATTCGACACGATTAAATCATATTGATTTTCTGCTGGAATTTTGGCGAATAAATCAGACTCAAGTAAAGCCACTTGATATTGTTTATTGTGGTGTTCACAGTTAATTTGCGCCACTTCAAGTGCATCTTTAGATAAATCTGTTGCATCAACTTCAGCATCTGGGAATGCATAAGCTAAAGCAATCGCGATACAACCTGAACCCGTACACATATCTAAAATGCGCTGAGGAGTTTTTGGATTGGCATTTTCAGGTAGATTATTAACCGCAGCACCCATTTCGCCATTTTCACCTAAGCAATATGGCGCAAAACGGTTTTCAATTAACTCTGCAATTGGAGAACGTGGAATCAGTACACGTTCATCGACATAAAATGGCTTACCAAAAAAATATGACAAGTTAAGTAAATAAGACGTTGGAACTTTTTCATTAATACGACGTTCTAACAATGCTAAAAATTCTGCAACTTCACTTGGCAATAATTTCGCATCTAAGATTTCCGCATCTGCATTCCAATCTAGAGATAACGTTTGTAAAACCAATGCTGAGCTTTCAGCAAAATAGTCTTCTGTACCTTGTCCTAAGTGGGCATCATATTGACGTAAAGCTGTTACCCCAAAGCGGATATAATCACGAATTGTAGATAGGTTTTCAGCTGCTTCCTGTAAATGTTCAGGGCTAATAGTCGGTCGATCCACTTAAGGCGTCTCCAGTTCATAATTTTTTAAACGCCCTATGATACCTTGTTTTAATGCTATTTATAATAAAAATACGGCATTATTCACCGCTTGAAAGCATTTCATAACCGTATATATGAGGTCTGATACATTCGCTGAAATGAAATGTGTACTTTATGCCTTTCTTCAGCATTCTATAAAATCTAATTAGATGAAAATTACGAATAAAAACCAATTCAAGCTCAATTGTTTAGCAATTTGTACTTGATCCTAAGCTTTAATTTCTTAAAATCATCCCCATACAAACAGTTAAATTTTAAATGCGGAGCTCCAATGAGCTATAAGCACAATAACCTCATGGCTATGCGTCAGAGCTATTGGGAAGACACTCAGTCTTTAAATGTGCAAACTGAAAAGGCATTTTTTCAGCAACTATTGATCGAACATCAAGTTTTCCCAAATGCGAGTCTAGAAAACGCACGCACCCTATTTTTTAGCTTACCGAGCATTATTATTGTCAAAGGTTATGCTGCCGGATTTAAAGACGAATCTGTCCAACATCTTATTCATCAACATATTGAAGAACATAAAGCTGCATTGATGCAAAATGATACGGTAAAAATCAAATATCGTTTATAGTTTTCTTTCCAATATACCTGTCTACGCGGCATCGTGCTTAAGTTTGCAAATGCTTACTGCATATTCAGTAAGTTGAACTATTTTAATACGTTAAGAAACGTTAAAATTAGCTACAATGTATTTTTCTGCGAATTGCTGATTAAAGGATTTAATTTACATGTCAGATCAGAACGATAAGCTCAAACACTTGAAAACGTCTTCTATGGATCGACGCTTATCTATCGCAAAGGCATCGCTACTTGCGGGAACTCGTTGGGCAGCATCAAACGCCACTTCTATTTTTTCGAGTGAGGAAGAAAAAGAGAAAAAGCGTAAAAAAGCCATGAAAGATCAGGCCGAATATCTCGTCGCAGAAATTGGTAAATTAAAAGGTTCGATTGTAAAAATCGGGCAAATGATGGCATTGTATGGTGAACATTTTCTGCCTGAAGAAATCACCCAAGCCCTCAACACCTTGAACAATCAAACAGTTGCATTGGCATGGCCAGCCATCAAAGTCCAATTACAAAATCAACTTGGCTCAAAACTTGATGATCTCGTGATTGATCATGAGCCGCTTGGTACAGCATCTTTGGCACAAGTTCACCGTGCAAAACGTAAATCTGATGGTTTAGAACTGGTATTAAAAATCCAGTATCCAGGTGTGGCAGATGCCATCGATTCGGATATGAATCTATTCAAAAACATGCTCAAACTGACACGAATGGTGCCTCAAACGCGTGAATTTGATCAGTGGTTTGATGAAGTTCGTGAAATGATGCATCGTGAAGTAAATTATAAAATCGAAGCAGATACCACTCGCCGTTTTGCTGCACGCTTAAAAGAAGACCCACGCTATATCGTGCCGCAAATCATTGAAGGTTATTCAACACCTCAAGTACTGTGTATGACCTTTGAACGTGGTGTACCGATTAACAGCCCAGTAATGCTATCACTTCCTCAAGAGCGCCGTAACGCCTTAGGTGAAGCATCACTTGAAATTGCCGTACGCGAAATTTTTGAATGGGGTGAAATGCAAACCGACCCTAACTTCGGAAACTATTTGGTGCGTTTGGGCAATGGTGCGGATGTACCAGATAAAATCGTACTCCTCGACTTTGGTGCGATCCGTCAGTTCGATGAGCATCTATTAGGCGTTGCACGTAATTTGATTACCGCGGGTTATCACCATAGCTCTGAGCAAATGGTCAAAGCGATGACAGGTTATGAGTTCTTTGATGGTATTCCACAAAGTATTAAACCTGATATGGCTAAAGTCTTTTTGTTAGCGACAGAGGCATTTAGTAGCACTGCAAATAACCCGGACATCCCTGCTGGTGTTATGGACGAACAACAACGCTATGATTGGAAAAAAAGCCAATTACATAGCCGTGTGATGCAACAAGCTTCAAAATCGATGGCATCTCGCTACTTCTCAGTTCCACCTAAAGAGTTTATGTTTATCAGCCGTAAATTTATCGGTGCATATACCTTTATGACCGTCATTGAAGCAAAAACCAATGTTCGTCGTATGATTCAAAAATATCAATGATCATTCAATACAGACCTTAAAACTTGGCTGACTCAAATGTCAGCCAAGTCAATTTTAAAATAACAATCTGTTTAAGCCTTTTCACTTTTTTATTCTTTATTAATCATTTAGCTATCAAAAATCACTTAAGCGCGCCGTTTATCTTTGACAATCATACATGTCATTTATGACATGGTTTTTCTATCTTTGGCATGTCAGCATTGAATAAGAATAACGCAAATGGAAAACAACAATGACCAATATGGTAAACAAGGCACAAGGATTTGGACTCTCACTTTTAACGAAAATTGCCGGAAGTGATGTACTCGATCAATTTAAACTGCGCAAATTTGTTGAAAAATCTTTGTATCAGAGCTCAAAAGCAGGTTTTAAAACCTTGAGCCAAACGCAAAAAGTATTTCAGACCAACAAAGATGTGCATAAGCAACGTTTGCCTAATCAACAAAAATCATTATTTGATTTAAACCTGACTGAAGAACAACAAATGACTGCTGATGCGATGCAGCAGTTTGCCACAGAAGTTTTGTATCCACTTGCTCATCAAGCCGATCAAGAGGAAAAATTTCCTGAAGCGTTATCGCAACATATCCAAGATCTAGGTCTAAATTATTATGCCTTACCTGAAGATTTGGGTGGCGTTGCAGCAGAAAAAAACATCATTAGCAATATCTTAATTGCGGAACAATTGGCTGAAGGTGACTTTAGTTTAACAGCAGGTTTACTGTCGACGCTTAGCTGTATCAATGCTATTACCCAATGGGGTTCCGAATCTGTTCAAGCAACCTACTTAGCAGCATTTGCAGATGATTCAACCCTGCGTGCAAGCTTTGCGGTTCAAGAGGCCACGGCGGCATTTAATCCCTATCAACTTAAAACTCAGGCAATTGCTGACGGCCAGCAGTATAAAATCAGTGGAGAGAAAACCTTAGTCCTTTTAGGTGAACAGGTAGATGTGCTGTTGGTGAGTGCCATGCTCAATGGGCAGCCTGAAGTTTTTATTGTGCAACGCGACAAAAGCATTAGCGCAAAAAAAACACCTGCTATGGGTTTGAAAGCCACTGAAACGGTAACTTTAAAATTTGCTCAGACCCCTGCCCAACGCTTAGGCGATCAAGATTTCAACTACACTTCATTTATCGATCTTGGCAATTTAATGTGGTGTGCCATGGCTGTTGGTACCGCAACTGCAGTCAAAAAATATTGCATTCAATATGCCAACGAACGTACAGCTTTTGGGGAGCCAATTTCGCACCGTCAAAGTGTGGCATTTATGATTGCAGATATGGCAATCGAAATTGATGCCATGCATATGCTCATCCTCAATGCAGCAAGCCTAGCCGAAGCCGGCAAGCCATTTCATCGTGAAGCCTATTTAGCCCGCGTGCTATGTGCTGAAAAATCGATGAAAATTGGGACCGATGGCGTGCAAATATTAGGTGGTCACGGCTTTACCAAAGAACATCCCGTAGAACGTTGGTATCGAGACTTACGTGCCACAGCGATTCTTCAATCAGGCTTACATGCTTAATTCAGCAATATAAAAACAAGGAAATGTCCATGAACTTACAAAATCCGAAAAAATTTAAATTGCTGATCGACCAAGCCCATGAAGTCGCTTTAAATGTTCTACGTCCTATTTCACGTAAATATGACAAAGCCGAACATGCCTATCCTAAAGAGTTAGACATGTTATCTTCCCTCGTCGACGGTATGAATGATGGCGGTGATGGCATGAATGCAGGTGCTGCCGTCAATAAACGTGGCGACACAGACACGGGTAATAAAAACGGTGTCAATATGTCGACTGCACTCAGTATCATCGAGATGTGCTATGGAGATACAGGCCTGTTGCTCAGTATGCCTCGACAAGGGCTTGGAAATTCGGCTATTGCAGCAGTAGCTAATGATGAACAACTAGAACGCTTAAAAGGAACTTGGGCCGCTATGGCCATTACAGAACCCAATTGCGGCTCTAATTCTGCTGCAATTCGGACAACAGCGACGAAAGATGGCGATGAATACATCCTCAATGGTGAAAAAATCTTTGTCACCTCAGGCGAACGTGCTGATTCAGTCGTTGTTTGGGCAACGCTAGATAAAAAATTAGGCCGTGCAGCGATTAAATCCTTTGTTGTTGAAAAAGGTACACCGGGCATGACTGTAGAACGCCTAGAACATAAATTGGGTATTAAAGCTTCTGATACGGCTGCCATTAGCTTTGTAGATTGTCGTGTCCCTGCTGCAAACTTATTAGGCAATGCTGAAATTGATGTAGCAAAGGGTTTTGCTGGGGTTATGGAAACTTTTGATAATACTCGCCCACTCGTTGCCGCGATGGCTATTGGCTGTGCCAAGGCATCTTTAGAGCGAATTAAAGAAATCTTTAAAGATGAATTAGATGAGCAGTATTCAACACCGATCTTACAAAGCTCGAATATTGCTGCACAAATCTACCGTATGGAAGCAGACTGGGAAGCAGCACGTCTACTCATGCTCAAAGCCGCATGGATGGCCGACAACAAAAAACCTAACTCACGTGAAGCATCCATCGCTAAAGCAAAAGCAGGCCGTGTAGGTAATGAAATCACGTTAAAGTGTGTAGAGCTCGCAGCGGCTGTCGGTTATAACGAAGATGAATTATTGGAAAAATGGGCACGTGATTCAAAAATCCTCGATATATTTGAAGGCACACAGCAAATTCAACAATTAATCGTTGCACGTCGTGAACTGGGTAAAAGTTCAAGCGAATTAAAGTAATTTTTTGCTTGAGTAATTTTAAACTTAGAGATGGATTTTTTTATAGGATCAGTCTATAAACAATCCATCTTTTGTTTTTCGATGATTATGTTTCAGATCCGACCACTTCAACTTGAAGACAATGTAAGCATTGCCAATGTCATTCGCACAGTTTCCAAAGAATTTGGATTAGCGCCAGAGTCAGGATTTGCTGTTGCAGATCCAATTTTAGATGATTTATATCACGTCTATACGCAAGCAAATGCACAATATTGGGTTATTGAAAATCAACACGGTACAATTTTAGGTGGTGGGGGCCTTTCTCCTTTAGTTGGAGACTCAAGCATTTTAGAAATCCAAAAAATGTATTTTATGCCTGAATTACGTGGTCATGGCTTATCCAAAGATATTTTAGAACTTTGTTTTCAATTCGCCAAAGATCATAATTTTAAAGCGTGTTATTTAGAAACTACACATACACTTGGGCAAGCGGTGAAACTCTATGAAAAAGTAGGATTTGAACACTTACAAGCTCCCAAGGGCAATACAGGTCATAGCCAAGCATGCGAAATTTGGATGCTTAAAACGCTTTAAATAAAATTAGATTCTACAAATTTCACTGGAAAGATTTACAGCTTTATCAAATACAGTTATTTGATGAATGGATATCCTAGTTTTTTATAACTAAAGTTCTCGGGATTTGAATGTTCCCATAATCTTAATAAGTACCATGTTAAGAGAGAAATACTGATTCAATTAACACGATCTTTTTCTCTCTTCACTTAAAAAATCATGTAATTTGAGTACATTTCCATCAATTCTTACAATTTCACTGTACAGAGCATCTTAAGAAAATATTGACCTCTAAGTCTCCAGTTCATAATATCGCTTTAGAAATTACACTTAGCCATGATTATTTTAAAGTGAATATAAATGCAGAATGTACTGAATAAAACTCGCCTTTCAACTCGTCTTTCGTCGCTCCTAAGCGCTCACAGCTTAAAGTTTTCAACTGTTATTATATCTGTAACCCTGATTTCTGGATGTTCATCACTAGGTGGTGGCTCTGTAGAAAAACGTGCAGTTAAACTTTCATCAGGGATCCAAAAGGCCTATTCAGTCAATCCTGAAACTGCAAATCGAGTGTCACCCTACATTGTGCAAACTGCCGATCAATACAACTTAGATCCTTTACTACTGGCTGCCGTTATTCGCCAAGAATCAACTTTCCGCCCTTATGTCAGTTCTCCTGCAGGTGCAGTCGGTTTAACTCAGGTGATGCCACGTTATTGGCAAGCAACATGCCCTGGGGATTTATATGACGAATTAACCAATATTAATTGTGGGTCATTTATTTTAACTAAATATAAAAATGCCGCTGGCAGCATGCCAAAAGCTTTAGCCTACTATAATGTCGGACCTACCGCTTATAACACCAATCGAAAAATGAAAAAACAAGGCAAACGTTATGCAAAACAAGTGAAGCAACATCAAAATAATTTAAAAAGTGCATTATAAAAGTAAAGTTCAATCCTATGACCTAGGATTGAACTTTCAATATATATCACAAATAATTGAATTTAATAGACTTAAATCACAAATATAGCTCTAGAAACAATATTATATAATGTATTTTAATGAGCAATAAATAAACAAACAGCACAGATATTTAATACTTATTTCGTCTTATGTAATCGTTTTTATATATTAAAATAATGAAATAATACATTAAATCTATTAATAAAAAAACTCCTATAAAACAACAACCTTAATGGAATTTTATATACAACAATTCTATAAAAAGTTTAAATATTCTACACAATACTACAACTATTAGCAGCCAAGAATCGTTTAAAGACCATTTTTACTTTATTTATTATTAACAATAATCAACCAGCTGATTTTTTTTAGCATTGTTTATTCATTATTTTTAGCTAATATCTTATACGTCAGTAAAACTATATTACTGATTAACATATAATTTATTGGGGTTAATAATGGCCAAATTATCTTTAAACGGTTTAACAGACATTGACGGTTTTATTGCTGCAGCTTTGGTTGACAGTGAAAGTGGCCTTGCTATGGCAACACAAGGCAATAACGACATCGACTTAGAATTAGCTGCTGCTGGTAATACCGAAGTTGTACGCTCAAAGCGTAAAGTTGCCAAAGCATTGAATTTAAATGACTCAATTGAAGACATTCTAATTACTCTGGGTAAACAATATCACTTAATTCGTCCACTCGACTCAAATGAAGCATTATTTCTTTACCTCGTTTTAGACCGTAGCAAATCAAACCTAGCTATGGCTCGCCATGAACTTAAACATTTCGAAAAAGAATTAGATTTTTCTTAATTTAAAGTTGGGTTATTTCACGTGAAATAACCCAGTTTTTCTGGACAATTTCATGAATAGCACATTATATATTTCTGTCTTTGGCTTAAATCTAAATGTTATCAATGACATTAAATCTATTATTTCAAATAAGCTATCTGAAACTTTTACTATTCATTGGACAAACATTGCAGATTCGAAACTCCAAGTCCTATTAATCAATGATGACTTTATCGACCTGCCGAATATAAATAAAATAAGGCACGAAGCTTTAATCATACTTAAACTTAAAAAAAATGAATTGAAAGCAAATCAAATCGAACACGATACCCTGTTTTTACCCCTAACAAATGCCAATCATTTTGAGCATTGGTTAGAGCATTCAGTTGCGTTAAGATTCCGTGATATTGATCCTGTAAATGTGTCCAAACCTATTGTTGTGCAAGACATAAAACCTAAATTAAATGCACCCCAGATCTCACAGGCTTTTAAAGATTTAAATAAACATCGACGTCAACTATTGCTTTTAGATCAAAAACCAATCGCACTCATTGATAACTTAAGCAATGAGTTTTGGATAGAACAAAATATACAAATCACACAAAATTCTGAAATCACACTCATTCCAGCAGATACAAATACAGTTGTCACTTTTAAATATGGGTTGGAATCAATAAATTTACAGCATGGATTATGGCAATTTGTTTGGGATTACCTAGATGATACTCCCCCCCAATTACACAAGCCACTATAAACTTTTGCATTGGCCACAGCCTATACATTGTGCTGAGCGACAATCACTATTGAAAATATCCGCTTTTTTTATGGAAGGTAGTTCTACTCAATATATCACTGAACAAATACATTTAAGCCAAAAGATTATCAATCGCTATTTATTTGCATGCCACATAGCTGAAATCATAGAAGAGATTCCAGCCATGGCGACTGTCTATCATAGCCAAGAAACAGCTCAAGAATCTTCAAATCCACTACAGAGTTTTTTTCCGTAGTCTTCGAAAAAAATTAGGAATCTAAAATTTCATTATGATTTTACAGCAATACAAGATCGTATTTGCCGGAACGATGGGTGCCGGAAAAACCACTGCTATTCAAAGTATTTCTGATATTCCTGTACTGAGTACAGAAGCGCTGAATACTGATCAAAATGCACATCAAAAAATGTTGACTACAGTTGGGATCGATTATGGTGAACTTACTCTCGCCGATGGTACTAAACTTGGTTTATATGGTACGCCGGGCCAAGAAAGATTTAACTTTATATGGAATACCATTTGTAACGGCGCGATTGGTACAATTATTATGATTGATCATATACATGACCATCCAATTCAGCAGCTGAATGATTATTTAAATTATTTTTCTGAAAATAATGAAAACATCATCATCGCGATTACGCATTTAGACAGTACGCAGTATAAATCCACCAAACTTTATAAAGAATGGCAGGATTCACAACAAATACATCACCCCATTTTTTATATCGATGCTAGAAATAAAAAAGACATTCTTTTTATTCTAGAAGCACTCATTGCAAAAGCCGAAGTTCAACTTTCAATTTAATGAAGATATTATGAATACAGCAATTCGTACTACACGTTCAGCACCACTACAGCTTATTGAACAAGCACATAAACTCATGAAGGAGTTAATTTCTGATGTGTCCGGTGTTGAATATATGATGTTATGTTCAACTGATGGTTTTGAATTAAAATCTATAGAAAAGAAAAATATTGAAAATTCTGGAAAACTTGCAGCTGTAAGCAGTTCGATCTTAGCAATGGTTCAAGCTTTTACTAACGAAATTAATTTAGTCGGTTGTCAAACCATTACATTAGATGCTGAAAATGGTAAAGCATTACTCACAGCGATCTCTCACCCTCAACACCCCATGATATTAGTTGTCTTGACATCAAAAAATGTATTATTAGGGCAATTATTATATTCTTTAAAAAGAGTGAGTAATGAACTAAGCGAATATCAACTGTCAAATACATTCGCCTAGTCCAATTCAATTTATTTCATCGATTCACGCATTTTATCTTCATCAAAATATTGTGCAAATGATGCAATACGTTTTTCAACAACTGGATTTTTCATCAGGTTCTCAGCTGCACGATTCCCCAATAGTTCAAATGCTTTACCCAAAGCATTTGTTCCTTCATTTTCTGTAACAGCTTTGATTTCAGCATTACAACGTTTCGTAAATAAATCTTGAAATAAATTTGCCATATTTTTATCAATCTTTTGCATCTCAGCTGACGTCACTTTACTATATTTAGAAATTTCTGGATGTGCTGAAAATGCCAAATAAATCCAAGCCGTTAAGTTTTGACTCTCTTCTGCTGAAATTTTATTTACCAAACATTCACTTAGTTTATCTTGATACACACCAGCTGTAGTATTGAAAGAAACAAACGCAAATAAAACTGTAGCTAATAATTTATTAAAAAACATCTTAAATACCCTATATTTTATTAAATAGACAAACGATTTTATTATATTGATTTATTATACATTTTCATTAGCAAAAGATTTTAAAATGATATAGATGGATTGAGCATTTTAGTTTTATTTTCTTTAAATATCTCTCGTTTTCCTATTTTGTGCTTTTTCTTTTCCACACATAAAAAAACACCCCCTGCACTAGTCAGGGGGTGTTTTCGAATAATGAGCTGGCGATGACTTACTCTCACATGGGTAACCCCACACTACCATCAGCGCTAAGAGGTTTCACTTCTGAGTTCGGGAAGGGATCAGGTGGTTCACTCTTGCTA
>NZ_VOYN01000075.1:0-6287 GCF_013420275.1 Acinetobacter sp. YH01020 | reverse complement strand
GTTTGTATACAGATGTTAAAATGCTGTGCTGCTTTTCGCACAGACATTTCATCTCGAATCATAATTTCTATGACTTTGTCTTTAAAATCTTTTGAATATCCCATATCTCTATTGTTCTATAGTTTTTAGGATTTGGCTATAGATATGGGTAAAAACAAGCATAACCATATCTTGGATTGGGTTAATTTCATGGTCTAAGTGTCGAATTTCTATTATGTTTACAAATCAAAAAAGGTATTGTACTGCTGTTGTTTATAGCAGCATTCCTGTCTATTTTAAAGCCATGTGTGCCACATCGATCATAATAAATTTACAATAAAAATCAACGATACAATTGATTCGCTAATGCCACATTTCAAGCTGCATTTAAAAACAAAGAAAAGCAGCATGCACCGCACACTGCTTTTCTTTAGCTTAGGACTAAATCAAGCCGTAGCTCAATCCAACCCTATGGATATTAACCAATAATAATCTGTTGATTATCTAATAAAGTTTGTAAATTTACATCGGCAGCTTTATGCCCTTCAAGTACCAACAGATTTGCCCAATCATGCGCACCTGCAGCACCATCACGGTCCACTTTCACTGTCGCTGTGCCATTTACATCTTCGACTTTAATGTACTGCCCGATATCGCCTTGATTGACATCCAGTAATCCTTTGAAGAATCCTTGGCTAAACTCAATCTTATCGGCATTGACATTCGCTCCAATCTTACCAACGGTAAAATCATTCCATGTATCGGTACCATTGCCAGCAGTCGCATCGGCAGCAACTAAAACGTCATAGACTGCAGTGTCACTACCTAAACCACCAACGAAAGTGTCATTGCCCGCACCGCCATAGAAGATATCATCTCCTCTCCCACCAAGCAGATAGTCATTGCCCGCACCGCCATAGAGAGTATCATTACCATCTCCACCAACTAAGTAGTCATCACCGCCTGATCCGTGAATGGTATCATCTCCATCACCACCATTAATGTAAGCACCTTTTGCGTAGTTTGTTTCATCCACAGCACCTACTTTACTTGAAACACCACTTCCAGCTAGATACTCATACATCATTTTCTGAGTTGTACCATCACTAAAATAAACAGTAATCATTGAGCCAGCCATTTGATCAGCATAGCTATCGTTTCTTGCCACAGTCGTATCAGTATCGGCAGCAAAGTTAAAAGACTTACCAGCTGTAAACTGATTTGCTCCAGTTGTCTTGAAGTCAATCGTTAAAGTCTGTGGCTCGCGGTTATCTTTATTATTTTTTTGTCCGCCGATATTATACTTACTCACTAAGTTATGATTAATAATACTTTTGTGAACAGAGTCGCTATCAAAACGAGTCTCTGTTTTAGTTGGCGTTGGATTGAAAAGTCCAGAACTGCCACGCGCACCAAAGTGCACGTCTCGGTTAGTTGAAGTACTCAAGTCAATAACCACTTTGGTAATCTTTACCTCTGCTTTGGTAGCGTCATCAAAAGTGATCGACCAAGGTGTACCTGACCCTGTTTCACCATTGACACCTACGCTTACCTTTTTCACATCAAGTTCAACTTGTGTTGCATTAAGTATGTCATTACCAGCAGTTCCTTTCTGAAACAAGTTATCTGTATTTTTGATGTCTTTGTCTAAGCCTGTCGTTGCTTTATTAAAGTCAAGTACTTCTACTCCCAATACTTTAGTTGTGGTCTTACTGTGCGAATTACTACTTTCAGTCGTAGTTGCTGAAATAGATAAGTTAATCTTACCAGTAAAGCCTTTGCTTGGTATTAAGCTGAGGTTATCCAAATTCCAGTCTTTAATACTCAAGCCTGTTTGACCCGCTTTAGCAGTAAAGGTATGTACACCATCGGTGATGGTGATACCAACTGGAATTCCATTGAGCTCAAGTGCAGTTAACGTTTCAGATCCATCTTTATCAATCAAATCGACCTGGATACCAGATAGCTTGATTGGTGTGTCTTGCATACCATTATCAACCGCTTCAGCAGAGAAGTAACCCCCATCAGGCTTACCTGTCGTATTGCTTACAAAACCACCCACGTCCGCACCTAAAGTCAGTAACTCTTCGGCACTACCATAAAGTTTGTAGTTTTCAGAAGTCAATAGTTTCGATGTTGCCTGAGCCCAACTTTGTCCTTTGCCTTTTTCTAGAACGCTAATGTTATATTCACCTCTACTATTTAGATTGGCAAAATAAGCTTCAAAAGTATAAAAGCCGGTTTTTTCAGGTACAAAACTGCTGATATTAATGGTACCGTTACCATCTCCGCCAATAATGGTCGGACGATAGTTGCCATAGGCATCACCGATAGTTTGTGCTAGAACTTTACCTCCAAGCTCAATATGCATTGCATCATCGGCATAACCTTCAAAGCTATACTCACGCCCAGCTTCTAGGTAAATTAAGCCCGTATAAGACACAGCGTCAAATATTGAACTAGTAACACTACTACCACTAAAGTTGCCTGCAAACTCGTTGGCACGTCCAGTGCTAGTTGCCTTAGCGGTGTCGAGCAAGTCTTCAAGCCCATTTGAATCAAAATTCTTTTTACTACTACTACTTAAGCTCAGGCTATTATATTGTTTAAAAATTAGACCTGTTGAAGCAGGTGCTGGTTTTAATGCAACACCTGAACCAGCTATACCGCCTGTGCTTGAGTTATCCCAAATATTGGCATTTAAGATAATGTTTGCACCATCAGCGACTGCTTCAACATTGACTTTTGCGGTAGTCGATATCTGCTGCGTACCATCAGAAACTGTGTAGTTCAGCACAATAGCATCCGTAGTATTGGCATGCGAAAAATGCTCTTTTGGTGTGAATGTCCATGTACCATCTGCATTGGCTACAATTTTACCCATACTTGGGTCTGCCAAAGTCACTGCAGTCACACTCAAACTATCGCCATCAATATCTTTGGCATTTTTCAGTAAATCTGCCTGTGTCAAGATGATCGATTGATCTTCTTTGATATTGAAAGACGTGCCTGGCGCAGTCGGTTGGTTGTTTAGACCAGACTGTTTTGAAACCACAACGTTACCTGCAGCATCTTCAGCATAGATATCAAGTGTTTTACCTTTCGCTAGCGCAGGAAGTGTTAATTTATATTCACCTGCAACACCTGTTGCAACCGCAGTGTATTTCACCCCATCAAGCGTTGTATACACCTGCTGTGCATCCGCATTGACTTTTACTGTCATTATGGTGCTTGCAACCGAACCATCCGCTGCCATTTGGTTGCTGACAACGATATTTTCAATCACTGGCGGTGTAGTATCGACTGTAAAGTTGAACTCATTTGATGCATCACTGAGCAAGCCAGTTTCATCATTATAAGCTTTTGCGGTAACTTTAACGTTACCTACCAACTTACCAGTGGTCACCGCAGCAGAAAGTTGATCAGATGATACATTCCATTCATAAACACCCGTTGCACCCTGTGGAATATCAATCTTAATTGGGGTGTTAATGTTATGTAAATACACCCAAATTTGGCTGACTAAACCATCTGTACCAAGGTCAATTGTACCTTTGATCACCCCTTGTGCATCATTGGTTACACCACCATTGACAATATTTCCAACAATACCACCTGCAACATTGTCTACATAAGCTATTACTTCAGGAGTGGCTAAACTCAACTCTGGGTTAAGCGTCTTACCATTATTGACACCAACGTTACCCGCACTATCCTCAACAAAAACTTGTAATTTAAGTGGTTCATAGTTTTCAATGGCTTGATCAAGACTCACTTTAATATCTAAGTAACCATTAAATCCAAGTGCATCTCCACCTACTACACCTGTACCCACGATTTTACCATCGTACAGTACCGTGACAATATTACCTGTTTCGGCAGAAGTTTCGCCTGACTTGGTGACTAAAGCCGTCACCTGACCATGCTCGCCATGACTTGCATCAAAGCCAACATTGGTCGCCTCTGGCGGTGTGATGTCTGTCTTAAAGGTGTACTTGTCAGTAACCTCACTTAACTTTCCAGTGACAGGGTCGTAAACTTTAACCTGAATATAAATATTATCTTCACGTAGTTCATCTGCTGCCCAAATTTCATTTAAGACTTTTTGCAAGTCCGATTCCGTCAGTCTCCACGTACCATCTGCTTCAACATTTACCTCAATATCCGCACCATTTGGATACGGCTCGACCGAAGACTCTGTGTCAGATGTATTAAACTTATTGACATAGAGGCGAATAGTAGCTTTACCATTTTGCACTAATGCTAAATCGACTTTACCAGTCAGCTCGCCTAAGACATCATTGGTAAGCTGGGTGTGAGTCTCGCCATCATTCTCAACCACCTCTTTATCAACAAGACTTACTGTCGTCGTTGTAACACTGACTTTACCTGTAGTTGCAAAATCAGCATCCTTACGAACAGAGAACTGTATTTGATAGCTGTGACCTAATGTATCTTTAAGAGTAAAGGTTGCATGTAATGGTGCAGTAGAACTGTCTAGTTGCTCTTGAATGTCCGCAATATTCAAAACCCATGAACCATCTGTATTAAAAGTTATTTCACCAATACCTGAAAGTTCATTAGAACCTAAAGACTCTTCAAACTCTATCACCTGACCAAACTTATTAGTAATTTTCCCTGTTAGTTTACCTTGACCATCTGCAGCGATACCTGTGTCTGTCACTTTATTATAAACACTACCGATATTGTCATAGTAGCCTGTAATTTCAATCACAGACTTTGGTGGTGCAGCCACAGTATAATCTTGGGTTGATTGGGCGATATTACCTGCGGTATCCGTCACTTTTGCATGAACTTGACCATCTTTCAGCTGTTTAGAGACCTCAGATGAAATTTCAGCTGTCCAACCTTTCTCTGCGTTCACTGTCGCAGTTACCATGATTGGTGCACCATCTTCACCAAGAATTGGCTGACCTTGAGCATCTTTGAAAGTTAAGGTCACAGTTGCACCTTCAGACACACCATCGACAGTACCTTTAATGGTGAAACCTTCTATTTTTTCACTCCACTGTACAAGATTATCTTCAGCAAAATCTGTAATTTTGATATCTGCAAAAGTATCAACCACTGCTGTAGCACTAACAATCTTAGAAATGTTACCCGCTTGGTCTGTTAAGCTGACCGATAACGCTAATGTCTCATCTTCACTTGGTGCTGTAAATTGGACTTGTACTTTCCCAGCCGCAACTTGTTCGGCAGTTAAGACTTGATCCTCACCATTAATCGTTAATGTATCTCCTGCACGCACAGAACCATCACTTGGCAATGTGACTGTGACTGTAACCTGACCATTTTCATCAATATCTGTCGCATTAATAAATGCATCAGCATTGCTTCCAATTGTCACAGTTGGTGTTGATGGCGCTGTGTCATCTTCAAACTCTAAGTCACCCACTGTTGCTGTAGTATTTGCAAGTGAGCCTTGCTCTCCAACCAATTCAATTTGAACTTGATTGCCCGCTTGAACCTTCGTGGTATCAACTGTGAATGAGAACTCACCATTTGCATCAGTTTGACCGCGATAAATTTCTTCACCAGCGTGATCTTTAATGATAACCGTGGTGTTTGCTTCACTGGTTTGACCTTTGACAATCAGCCGATCTGCTTCACCATCCGCCATTTCATCCGTATCTACAGGCGTTAACTGAGATATATTCAGATTTACTGGAATATCTAGTTTAGATAAGTCATCTAAGCGCTCTTTAAGTTCTGGTTGTGCACCTGGAGCTAAATCATCAACTTTGTCTTGAGCTCTTTCTTTTAAGCTTTCTGCATTTTTCACAGCTTGCTCAAGTTCAGCTTTTTGAGCTGGCGTAAAGCCATTTTGTTTCGCATTTGCAATAGCTGTATTCGCATCTGCATAAGCTTGCTCAGCCACTGCAACAGAGGTTGATGCACCCGTCACATCTAATCGATCTTGTAGATCCTTGGCATCTGACTCTAAAGCATCTTTCGCTGTACCTTCTGGAAGTGCAGCAATCGCATCGTTGGCTTTGCCAAGTTCTGCTTTCGCTTCTTCAAGTGCTTCTTCAAGTGCATCGATTTCAGACTGTTCAACTTTGCCGTCAGCAATCGCATCTGTTAATGCTTGCTCTGCCGCTTCAACCGCTGTTTCAGCAGCATCGAGTAAGTTAGCAGCAGCATCAAAGTCGTCTGCGTCAACCGCTGGGACATCAATCGCATCTAAGCGAGCTTGCTCGGTGCCTGCTTCAGTAACGAGTGCAGCTTTCGCTGTACCTGCTGGCAAGTTGTTAATCGCATCGTTGGCTTTGCCAAGTTCTGATTTC
>NZ_VOYN01000037.1:0-35170 GCF_013420275.1 Acinetobacter sp. YH01020 | reverse complement strand
TATAAAGAGTTCCTGTACCGCCATACTGTCAGCGCAGTGCGGTATCGAAAGGTGCAATCTCTAAGATTGCATGGGTCGCAAAGATTCCCCCACCATAGCTCTTAGCTTGGTGGTGGGAGTATGTCAAGACGATCTTATTGGGATGAAATTAAGGGAAAATTATGGGCAACCACTTTTGGTCGCCTAGTTATTGCATTGTATCTTGTGGTGGTGCAAGTTTAGAAGTTGTTAAAAAGTATATCGAAAACCAAAGAATACCAACTTCTAAAAAAAATGCAAAAAAATCCATGTCATTAAAAAAGAGCTAACCCGCCCTTAAAAGAGCGAGAATGCGCTCTTTATGCATGTTCAACATTGAATGATCAGGCGTTTTTAGTGTTTTTTAGAAGACAGTGGGGGAACTGGTCTAAAACAATAGCTTGGGCAGCATTAATATGCTGATGTCGTTATGAGTTGTTACCAGAGAAAATGGCTTGAACAAAACGAGAAAAACTTTGGTTTTGTGATGCAAAGAAACTTTGAGTCGGTGCAGCTTTAATAGATGTAAATACTTTTAAATTATCGTCTGTACGGCCTTTACCTTCAGATTTTTGCTGATTAATCGCTTTTTCGATCAATGAGGTACGTTCAGCAGGCATCGTAAGTTTGTTATTCGATGCGGTGCTGGTTGCAGCACACAAAGCAGTCTGTGCAGTAACGCTTAAACTTAAGCCTAGGCATAGTGCGTATGAAAATTTCATGTCCAAATCTCCCCCTAGTTTTGGTGATGGAACTTTTTATTTGCAAAATAGTTTTAATATTTAGACTACGATTTAACCATCTTTCGTAATTAAAAAGTAGAACTACGTCACAATTTTTACAAAAAAACTAAAAAAGTCTGTACTAGGATTACCTAAATAGACTGTTTTCTCCAGATTTTCGGATGTTTTAGCAAACAACTATGAAGATAGCATGGAGATCGCTTCTGATTGTTGCTGTATTAGCAGAATTAAAGCTTTAAATACGTTATTTTTAGATATCTTTAAAACAGAAATAGATTTGAATTTATATTATAGATAGCTGATTGTTAAAGTTATTTTTGATTTATATAGTGCTCTCAAGATCAATTTGAGTTTGAGCAGATGAAAAAAATAATAGCGTCGGGTATTTTCGCTTTATTGGGTGGGGTAGCAGTACAGGTATATGCCGCAAAAGATTTCTTAAATGTTTCTTATGACCCAACACGTGAGTTTTATCAGGAATATAACCAAGAATTTGGACAATATTGGAAAAAACGTACAGGACAAGAGATTAATTTTAAACAATCTCACGGTGGCTCAGGCAAACAAGCTCGTGCAGTGGCAACAGGTTTACAAGCAGACGTTGTCACTTTGGCATTGGCCAATGATATTGATGAAATTGTGGCGACCGGACAAATCAATAAAAACTGGCAAAAACAATTTCCACATAATTCTGCACCGTATACATCAACCATCGTATTTTTGGTGCGCAAAGGTAACCCGAAAAAAATTAAAGATTGGAATGACCTGACCAAACCGGGCGTTGAAATTATTACGCCAAATCCAAAAACAGGCGGCGCACCGCGTTGGATCTATTTATCAGCATGGGGATATGCTTTAAAACAACCGGGTGGCAATGATGCCAAAGCCAAAGAATTGGTGAAAAAACTCTATAGCAATGTCAAAGTTTTGGATTCTGGCGCGCGTGGTTCACTCACGACCTTTGCTGAGCGTGGTATTGGAGATGTGTTGCTGTCTTGGGAAAATGAGGCACTGTTAGCGACTCACGGCTTAGGCAAAGATAAATATGACATTGTTTATCCGTCTATTTCGATTTTAGCCGAACCTTCGGTGGCAGTAGTGGATAAAACTGTCGACAAAAATGGTAATCGAAATTTGGCGAAGGGTTATTTGAACTATCTATATTCACCTAAGGGCCAAGAGCTGGCAGGTAAATATTTCTTCCGCCCTCGCGATGCAAAAGCCACTGCAAAGTACGCTGCTCAATTCCCGAAAGTTCAAACCTTTACCATTGATAAAGTGTTTGGCGGTTGGGCTAAAGCGCAAAAAACACATTTTGTGAATGGTGCGATTTTCGATCAAATTTATAGTGAAAAGAATAAAGAGTAAGTCTGTAAATAACGTTGAGTGGTGTAAAACGGATAATTTAGATTATCCGTTTTTTGCATATGTAATGCATAAAAATCTATACATAGGGAATAAGTAGATTGTTTTTGTGTATTTTAATATGAAAAACAAACAATTAAATTCGCTGCGTTAGTTGTATCCAGCAAAGGGTCTAAACTTGCTGCAATTGCGATTTATGACTTTATTTCATATATTTAGCAGTATTGAATATAAATTTATGCTGGCTGTTATGAAAACTCAATTTAAGGCGTGGCTCAGTGCTGCGTTGCTTGCCACTGGTGTTGCTTTCTCAGCGTCTGCTCAGGCCGCTGATCGTGAATTTTTAAACGTTTCTTATGATGCAACGCGTGAATTTTATGACGAATTTAATAAGTCATTTGGTGCATATTGGAAAGAGCGTACCGGTAAAACGGTTGCATTTAAACAATCACATGGTGGTTCAGGCAAACAAGCCCGTTCCGTGGTTGATGGCTTAAAAGGTGATGTTGTGACTTTGGCGTTGGCCAATGACATCGAAGAAATTGTGAAGTCTGGTCAGATTCAACCAGGTTGGCAAAAAGAGTTTCCACATAACTCAGCGCCATATACGTCAACGATTGTCTTCATGGTGCGTAAGGGCAACCCGAAACATATTAAAGATTGGTCTGATTTAACCAAGCCGGGCGTACAAATTATTACCCCGAACCCGAAAACTGGCGGTCTCCCACGTTGGGTTTACTTGTCAGCTTGGGGTTATGCTTTGAAACAACCGGGTGGTAATGAAGCGAAAGCCAAAGATTTCGTGGGTAAAATGTACCATAACGTAAAAGTAATGGACTCTGCGGCACGTGCATCGATGACTACATTTGCAGAACGTGGTATTGGTGATGTGTTATTGACTTGGGAAAACGAAGCTTTAGTTACTCAAAAAACTTTGGGTAAAAACAAATTTGATATCGTGTATCCATCGATGTCGATTTTGACTGAGCCTTCAGTGGCGATCGTGGATAAAACTGTCGATAAAAATGGTAATAAATGGTTAGCTCAAGGCTATATCAATTATCTTTATTCTCCATTAGGTCAAGAAATGGCGGCTCGTCATTTCTATCGCCCACGTAATGCAGCAGTTTTAGCAAAATATAAATCACAGTTCCCGCCATTAAAAACATTTACTATTGATGAAGTGTTTGGTGGTTGGGCAAAAGCTCAACAAACACATTTTGTGAATGGTGCGATCTTCGATCAGATCTACAATAACAAGCGCTAATACATCGAAATCTATGATTTGAGATGTTCAAAGACCTCCTTCGGGAGGTTTTTTAATGGATGGCAAAAAATAAAAACGGTTTTCTCTATGGAAAGTAATATTTCTGTACAAAAAGACGTTTGGAGCTTTGCTAAAACAAGGTAATAATGTGCAGTTACATTTTTAGCTGTGTTGAACGAACCCTTATGTCGCATATTTCTGTATTACTTCATGAAACTGTTGATGCTTTACTGGCAGATCGCAATACAGGAATTTTCGTAGATGGCACATTTGGGCGTGGCGGTCATACACGTTTATTACTGTCTAAATTAGATGAAAATGCACGTGTTTATGCCTTTGATAAAGACCCACAAGCATTGGCCGTTGCAGCAGAATTAGAACAAGAAGATGCGCGTTTTAAAATTATTCACGCCAGTTTTGCCGATTTAAAAGAGGAACTGCGTAGTCGTGGTATCGATTTGGTCGACGGTATAATGGCGGATTTAGGGGTGTCATCTCCGCAGCTAGACCAAGCAGAGCGTGGCTTTAGCTTTATGAAAGATGGCCCACTTGATATGCGTATGGACAACTCACAAGGCCCAACAGCCGCAGAGTGGTTGGTTGATATTGAAGAAGAAGATTTGGCCAATATTATTTTTAAATATGGTGAAGAACGTTATAGCCGCCGTATTGCCAAAGCGATTAAAGCGGCAGGGTATATTGAAACCACAGCTCAATTGGCTGAAATCGTGAAAGTTGCCCACCCGAAATGGGAAAAAAATAAACATGCAGCGACACGAACTTTCCAAGCAATTCGTATTGCTATTAACAAAGAACTCGACGATATTGATATCTTCTTACCTCAAGCGGTGGATATGCTGAAACCTGAAGGCACTCTTGCAGTGATCAGTTTCCACTCTTTAGAGGATCGTTTAATTAAACAATTTATTCAAAAAGAATCTACACTTGCAGAAGACACAGGCTGGGGTTTACCACAAAAACGCGAAGATACCCGCCGCTTAAAAAAAGTGTCACGAATTAAAGCAAGTGAAGAAGAAGTTAAAGCCAATCCGCGATCTCGTAGTGCTTGGCTTCGTGTGGCAGAGCGTTTAGCTTAAAAGGCAAAGAATGAAAACCGAAGCAATCGAAAAAAACTCTGATCAATCGCAGTCGAAGAAAATCATTACATACGGCATTTTATTGCTCTTGGTTTTTGTGAGTGCGATTATGGTGGTCTTTCAAGTCTTTGAATATCGCCAAGATTATCGTCAATTGAGTACCTATATGCGTGAAAGGGATGACCTCAACGCAGAATGGGGACGTTTGCTGATCGAACAACAAACTTTCGGTGCAACAGCCCAAATTGGGACACGTGCAGTTACCCAATTACGCATGTATTCGCCTCCTATTGCACAAACCGTTGTTATTTCATTGCCACAAACTCCAGAACAGAAAAAATAGGCTGCCGGTCACATGGTTGAAAAGAGAAACAAACAAACTCCGCGTAAAAAACAGCAGTCTGTTACTGGTCGTACAGCCATTTCGGTGGAGATGTGGCGCTATCACTTGATGTGGGTAGTGGTTTTGCTGTGCTTCATTGCATTGGTGGGGCGGGCTTTTTATGTACAAATCATCAATAAAGACTTTTTACAAAATAAAGCCAATGCCAAAATTTTAAGAACTGAAACCTTAAAAGCCATGCGCGGTGTAATCTATGATCGTCATGGTGTGCCTTTAGCGATTAGTACCCCGATCATGAAAATCGTGATCGATCCACGTGATTATTTTGACAATAAAAAACTCTTTGAAGAAACCACGGCTGAATTGGCTAAAGATCCAAACAATCGTAAACTAAAACGTCAATTACCCGATAAAAATCTAAGCTTAGATGAACTTGCCGATGCTGTCGGGATGGATCGTGCTGAACTGAAACGCAAAATGAATGAGCGTCCACGTTCACGTTATTTGGTTTTAAAGAAAGAAGTACCGCCGCAACAAGCTGAATTGATCATGAAACGTGACTTTCAGGGCGTATATACTGAGAAAAACTATAAGCGCTACTATCCACAGCCTCAGCCAAACTCACAAATTATTGGCTTAACCAATAGTGAGGGTATGGGTATTGAAGGCTTGGAAATGCAGCTGAATGAACGTCTTTCAGGTGTCGATGGTGCGCAGCAAATTGTCCGTGATAAAAAGGGCAACCGCGTTAAAGACCCTGAGATCGTGAAAGAAGTCGAGTCGGGCGAAAATATCACGCTCAGTATCGATTCACGTTTGCAATACATCATGTACCGTGAGTTGACCGCTGCAGGCGTGGCCAATAATGCTCGTTCTGCAACTGCGATTGCCGTGGATGTTAAAACGGGTGAAATTTTGGCGATGACCTCTTGGCCGTCGTACAACCCGAACGATAAAAAAGGCGTTTTAAATAAAGATGCCATGCGTAACCGTGGTGCGATTGACTCTTTTGAGCCAGGTTCAACCATGAAGCCAATGACCGTGGCAATGGCGTTGGAAAGCGGCAAATACACGGCAAATACAGTTGTAAATACCACACCGGGTTCTATGCGCGTTGGGAATCATACTATTCGAGATACGCATAACTATGGTCCTTTGACTTTGGGCGGCATTATTCAAAAATCGTCTAACGTTGGTGTGGCAAAAATCGCTTTATCTCTCCCTTATGAAACATTGCCGACCTTCTATCAACGTCTTGGCTTTGGTCAACGTTCAGCGGTGAAATTCCCCGGTGAAAGTGCTGGTCTGATTTTACCAAAGAGCAAATGGAATGTGTCTGAAGTAGCGACTATGGCTTATGGTTATGGTTTGAACGCTACAGTACTCCAACTGGCGGATGCTTATGCCATGATTGCCAATAAGGGCGTCAAAATGCCACTGAGCTTGTATAAGCTTGAGGAACAGCCGAAAGGTGAGCAGATTATTGACGCTAAAATTGCCGATCAAGTGCTTTTAATGATGGAAGCAGTGACCTTGCCGGGTGGTACGGCACGTCAAGCCAATATTCCGGGTTATCGCGTGGCGGGTAAAACTGGTACAGCACATAAATTACGTGCAGACCGTAAAGGCTATTCGACTTCAGAATATCGAGCACTCTTTGCCGGTGTTGCACCAGTGAGTGATCCACGTTTGGCCATGATTGTTGTAGTGGAAAACCCGACAGGTCAGTATTACGGTGGTCTGGTGGCTGCACCAGTTTTCGCTCGTGTAATGCAAGAATCTTTACGTTTAATGAACGTACCATTAGATAAACCTTTAGACACTCCTAAGATCCAGTAATAGGTGATGAATGAAAATTACGTTTCAAGATCTATACACCGTTGAACAGCCGGCAGAATGGATGTTGCAATCCTTTCAGGGCTTCAATCTGGATAGTCGCAAAGTTACAGCAGGGCAAATATTTATTGCCCTGACTTCGTTTTCGCAACCTGAAAAAACAGCACAATTTGCAGGTGCAGCGTTAGAAAATGGTGCGTTGGCAGTCATTTCAGAAACTGATTTGGGCTTGGATCAAAGTGCTGTGATTGCGGATGTGCGTCAATTGATGGGGCAGTGGCAAAAGCAATATCTACAGGCGACTCAACCAGCTCAAGCTGCACGGATTTTGGCTGTGACGGGTACCAATGGTAAAACCACGATCTCACGCTTAATCGCTGAATTACTTATGCTGCAAGGCAAAAAATGTGCAGTGATGGGAACCACTGGAAACGGGATTTTACCGAATTTAGAAGCCTCATCTCACACTACTTTAGATGCGTTACATATGCAAAATGCATTGCATGCCTATGCGCTTGAGGGTGCAGAGTTTGCTGCCATAGAGGCAAGTTCGCACGGATTAGAACAAGGTCGATTAAATGGCTGTGCAATTGAAATTGCCGCATATAGCAATTTAAGTCGTGATCATTTGGATTATCATAAAACCCTTGAAGCCTATGCTGAAGCGAAATCACGTTTGTTTCAGTTTCCATCGCTCAAAGTTGCAGTCATCAATCTCGATGATGAACATGCAGAAGTGATGCTGAATGCCGCATGCCAAAATCCGGCTCAGCCTAAAATTTTGACCTATTCAACGCGTCAGGCTGCGGATTATCAAGTGACGGATATTCAATACAGCTTAACAGGCGCGCAATTTAAATTGCGTACTGGTCAAGCGGAATTTGTGGTGCAAAGTTCATTATTGGGGCACTTCAATATTGAAAATATTGTGGCGAGCTTAATTTCAGCGGAACAAGCAGGTTTTGACTTATCTGCCTTGATCGCAACTGCGCCTGAGTTAAAAGGTGCGCCGGGTCGTATGCAAGTGATCCGTGATGATGAACGCTTGTTTGTGGTGGATTATGCACATACACCAGATGCCTTGATTCAAGTGTTACAGACCTTAAAACGTCATGTATCGCAACAGCTATGGGCGGTGTTTGGCTGTGGTGGTGATCGTGACCGTGGTAAGCGTCCATTGATGACACAAGCGGCATTAAACCATGCAGATATTGCGTTGATTACCTCAGATAATCCACGTACTGAAAACCCAGAACAAATTTTTGCAGATATGAAGGCTGGTATTGATTTCACTGGAAAAACTATCCATGAAATCCATGACCGCCGTGAAGCGATTAAATTCGCAGTCAACCATGCGCAAGCGGGTGATATTGTGGTGATTGCTGGTAAAGGCCATGAAAACTATCAAGAAATTGATGGAGTTCGACATTGGTTTGATGATGTGGTGGAAGTGAAATCAGCGATTGATTCACAGCATCACAACACTGACTCGGCTTATCCAGCGCAATAGGAAACAGATATGCATACTTCAACGACCAGTACGGTTCCGTTAGAACCATGGACTGCCGAACAGTTGGTTCAAGCGACACAAGGTCACTGGCATAATAATCAAGCGCCGACAGGTCCTGTGAAACGAATTTTGACCGATTCACGTCATGCAGAGCAAGGTGACGTTTTTCTTGCCCTGAAAGGTGAACGCTTTGATGCGCATGACTTCCTTGCTCAAGTGGCTGAAAAGGGTTGTGAAATTGCCATTGTCAGTCATCCGGTCGATGTGGATATTTGTCAGTTGGTGGTTGCAGATACACGTATGGCGCTTGGACATTTGGGTGCATTTCGTCGTGCCCAAAACCCAGCTTTAAAAGTCATTGCCTTGACAGGAAGCAGTGGTAAAACCACAACCAAAGAGATGCTCGGGAGTATCCTTTCTCGTCTTGCACCAACGTTAATCACGCGCGGTAATTTAAATAATGACCTTGGCGTACCGATGATGTTACTTGAGTTACGTCCAGAACATCAGTATGCCGTGATGGAGCTTGGTGCTAGTCATAAAGGTGAAATTGATTACACCTCAAATTTGGTACAGCCTCAGGTTGCCGGTATTTTAAATATTGGTACCGCTCATATGGGTGAGTTTGGTGGACGTGATGGCATCTGTCGTGCCAAGTCTGAAATTTATGTACATATAGCGAAAACAGGAACTTCGATTGTCCCTGCGGCAGATGATTTTACAGATGTCATTCGTCAAGCGGTGCAAACTGAGCAAGTAATGAGTTTTGGTCAGGGCGGGGATGTCTTTGCGACTGAGACTGAACTTCAGGCTCAATCTTCACGTTTCATCTTAAATACGCCACAAGGTGCACGCCCTGTTCAACTGCCATTTGCTGGTGAACATAATGTGCAAAATGCCACTGCAGCCGCAGCTTTCGCGTTGTCGATTGGTGTGAGTTTAGATGACATCGTTGTGGGTCTTGAACATGCAACTGGTGCCAAAGGTCGTCTAAACTTTATTCAACATAAAGATTATCTGTTTATTGATGATACCTACAATGCAAATCCAACCTCAATGCGTGCTGCTGCTGATGTACTTGCGCAGCAAGATGGCATCAAAGTCATGGTTATTGGGGATATTGGTGAGTTAGGTTCATCTGCTGCACAGCAGCACTACATGTTGGGACGTGACCTTGTGTCACATTCTGGTCTTCAATTTGTTGTTGCTGTGGGTGAGTTTTCACCTGCCGTGCAAGAAGGCGCGCGCAGTACCCAATATGGTAAAAAATTACAGGCCTTTCTATCTCAAGAACAGGCCTTACCGTTATTAATTAGTCTAGTCAAAACACATCAGCCTCAGTCCATGAGTTTTCTGTTTAAAGGTTCTCGTTATACCCACATGGAAACTTTGATGGCTGAATTGATGGAGAAACTTTAATGCTGTTATGGTTATTTGAGCAGCTTGCGGGTTATCACAGCTCGTTTCAGGTTGTTCGTTATTTAACGCTTCGTTCGCTACTCAGTGTCTTAACGGCATTGGCCATTGGTCTGTTACTTGGACCTGTGATGATTCGCAAATTGCAAGCTCTCAAATATGGTCAGGCAGTCAGTTCATTTGCACCTGAAAATCATGCCAAAAAAATGGGCACACCAACTATGGGTGGTGTGTTGATTTTACTGTCTATTGGGATTTCAACCTTACTTTGGGCCGATCTTTCAAACCCTTATGTATGGATTGTACTTGGGGTGATGGTGATCTTTGGTGCTGTTGGCTGGGCAGATGACTGGATTAAAATCCGTTATAAAGATAATGCGGGTCTGCCTGCGAAGAAGAAATTCTTTTGGACTTCGGTGGCATCGTTAGGCGCCGGTATTGCGCTCTATGTGATTGCGACACAGCAAGCAAACCCTGTAAATACATCAAATATGTTGGATTTGCTGATTCCATTCTTTAAAGAAATTAGCATTCCGTTATCCATTATTCCACTCGGTATTGGCTTTATTGTCTTTACTTATTTGGTGATTAACGGCGCATCTAATGCTGTGAATTTAACAGATGGTTTGGATGGTCTGGCGATTATGCCAATCGTTCTGGTTGCCGCAGGTTTAGGCGTATTTGCTTATCTGGCTGGTGATGTTCGTTTTGCTGATTATTTACATATTCCTTATGTGAAATACGCATCTGAACTTGTCGTGATCTGTGCGGCAATGATCGGTGCTGGCTTAGCATTCTTATGGTTTAACGCGCATCCTGCTCAAGTCTTTATGGGTGATGTCGGTGCTTTATCTCTAGGTGCGATGCTCGGTACGATTGCAGTCATGGTTCGTCAAGAAATCGTTTTTGCCATTATGGGTGGTGTCTTCGTGGTTGAAGCTATTTCTGTCTTCTTGCAAATTGGCTCGCTGCGTATGCGGAACAAGCGTGTATTCTTAATGGCACCGCTGCACCATCACTATGAGAAAAAGGGATGGCGTGAAACTCAGGTGGTGATTCGTTTCTGGATTATTACAATTATGCTGGTAGTTTTGGGTCTAATGACTTTAAAATTACGTTAAGCAAATAAATAAACGAAACCGGCATTTGCTCCCACAGATGCCGGTTTTTTTATTTCAAAATATAGTGGAGTAAATGATGAACCTGTTGATGTGTCCTGTATGCCGTGAAGCATTAAAACTCACAGAGCGGACATGGCGCTGTGAAAATAATCATAGCTATGATGTTGCAAAACAAGGCTATGTCAATTTACATGTGGTTCAACATAAACACAGTAAAAACCCAGGCGATACGCCTGAATCTGTACAGGCGCGCCGTGCGTTTTTGAGTGCAGGTCACTATGCACCTTTGCAACAGGCAGTGGTGGCTATGATTCAAAAATTACGGGTTGAAAACTTGTTGGATATTGGCTGTGGTGAAGGCTATTACACCGATGCGATGCAAGCTGAAGTTTTACAGTGTGTGGGTGTTGATATTGCTAAAAATGCAGTACAAGTGGCCGCTAAACTGAATAAAGAGGTGACTTGGGTGGTAGGGACAGGGGCAACCTTGCCTGTGTTAGACCATTCGATTGATCTATGTACGAGTTTATTTAGTCCTATTCCTAAAGAAGAAATCCTTCGTGTTTTAAAGCCTGAGGGGCACTTGATGGTGGTCACACCTGCGCCAGAGCATCTTTATGCAATGCGTGAAGCCTTATTTGAAGAAGTAAAACCCCATGAACCGCATAAATTTGTGGAACAACTGGCGAATGATTTTGAATTGGAAAGTGAACAAGTGGTTCAAGCGAAAATGTCACTTTCTCAGCAGGATCTCAAAAACTTAGTTGCAATGACGCCTTATGCTTATAAAGTGAAAGCTGAGCGTCGAGAAGCTCTAGAAAAAAATGAACAATTTGAGTTGCAAGCGCAGTATCAAATTTATCTCTTTAAAAAGAAATAATGTATTTGAAGTGAAAAAAAAGCCCTCATTTGAGGGCTTTTTTTATGCAGTATTTACTGAACTTGATCGATGAGATGATCAAGTGCGTCCGTTTTATGCTCTGCACCTTGTGGTTTAGGCTGCATCGGCGGAGGCGCAGTTCGAGTCGGTGCAAGATTGGTTTCAGTAGACCCAGGAAGGTCGTCAAAATCATTTTGCGAAGCCTGCGGCTTCGGTGCAACAGGAGCAGGACGATAAAGCGGTTGAGCCATTGGTGGCGTTGCTGCACGATCTTGTTCAGGTTGACCTTGAGTCGCTTTAGCCGAATTACGGTTGATTGGATTCTTGGCATGGGTGTCTAAACGCACCCAAGCTTCAGGTGTGCCTTTAAGTGATTTCGCCATAAAATCTGACCAAATAGGCAATGCTGCAACACCACCATATTCACGGCGACCTAAAGTAGAGGGTTGGTCAAAACCGACCCAAGCCACAGTGACCAATTTTCCATTAAATCCAGCAAACCACGCGTCTTTTGCATCATTGGTTGTACCGGTTTTACCGCCTAAATCACCGCGACCAATTTTTAAAGCCGCACGACCTGTACCGTGTTGGATCACGTCACGCAAGATGTTCGCCATATCAAAGGCTGAACTTGACTTCAAAATCCGCTGAGCTTGTTTATAGTTTGCTGCTTCAGTATCGGAAATTTTTGATTCAGCGGGCTTGTTATCCTGATTGGTGACTTCAATCACTTCATCATCCGGCGTGGTCGGATCTGCAGATTCAACTTCGTCCTTTTGATTGATACATTGAATACATGCATATTCAGGATTGGCTTGATAAATGACTTTGCCATAAGCATCTTCAATACGGCTAATAAAATGGGGTTGAATACGATATCCACCGTTGGCAAAAGTCGCATAACCTGTCGCCATTTGAATCGGCAACACCTGTGGGGTACCTAAAGCAATGGTGTAGTTACGTGGAATTTGGTTTTCTTGTAAGCCAAAATCCATAAATAATTGGCGAGTACGTTCAATCCCGACGACTTGTAATAAGCGTACTGAAACTGTGTTACGTGATAAATAGAGGGCACGGCGTAGAGGTATCATCCCTAAATAGCGACCGTCAGAGTTTTTAGGCGTCCACTTGCCAATCGTAATTGGATTGTCATTGACCATGGAATACGGAGTCATGCCACGTTCAAGTGCTAAAGCATAAACAAAGGGTTTAATGGTTGAACCCGGCTGACGCCAGCCTTGTAGAGCACGGTTAAATTTAGATTGATAAAAATTATAACCACCCACAATGGCTTCAATACCACCATTATTGGGATTAAGTGCAATTAATTGACCTTGCGCTTTGGGAATTTGCACCAAAGCCCATGAGCTTTTGTCCGCATTCGGACGTAGGCGAATAATATCTTTTACTTTTACAATTTGAGAGGCTTTGCTAGGCGCATTGCCTACACTATTGGCATTGCGATAGGGGCGTGCCCAAGATAAACCTGACCATGGAACTGTCACACTACTGCCGTCTTGCATCAACACTTCGATACTGGTGTTGTTGACTTTGGTTACTTCGGCAGGGTATGTGTTGGCATATGGAATAAAGTTTTTTAAGGGTTCATCATGTGCTTCTGCACCACGCCAACCATGTCGTCTATCGTAAGCTTCGAGACCCTCTTGTACAGCCTGCTCAGCATAGGCTTGGCGTTGGCTGTTGATAGTGGTGTAGACTTTATAGCCAGAATCCGTCGCTTGTTCACCAAACTTTTCTACGAGCTCAGAGCGAACCATTTCCCCGACGTAGGGGAATTTGTTGCTGACCCCGCGGTCAGGCATATCGAGATTAATCGGTTCAGCAATCGCTTTTTGATATTCAGATTGATTGATATACCCCAATTGCAACATACGGCCTAAAATCCAATTACGACGCTCTAAAGCACGTTTTGGGTTGGCTACAGGATTGTATTTTGAAGGTGCTTTAGGTAAGCCTGAAATCATTGCCATTTGAGCCAAACTTAAATCTTGCAGGCTCTTGTTATAATAAATTTTTGCTGCTGCTGCGATCCCGTAGGCATTTTTTCCTAAAAAGATTTTGTTGACATATAGCGTTAAAATTTCTTCTTTACTTAGATTTTGTTCAATTTTTCGAGCAAGGAAAACTTCGGTCAGTTTACGTTTTAGCGTACGTTCTGGAGTCAGATAATAGTTTTTTGCAACCTGCATGGTAATGGTTGAACCACCGGTTTGCACATCGGAACCGGTAATACTTTCACTGACAGCACGCCCCAATCCTTTGAAACTAATACCGCTGTGTTCAAAAAATGAAGAATCTTCCGCAGCTAAAAAGCCATGAATGAAATGAGACGGGATTTGGTCGTACTCTACAGGGACCGAAAGTTTGCCACCGTATTCTGCAATCAGCTCATTATCAGCACTATAAACCTGCAATGGTTTTAATAATGGAGCCTTTTTTAAGATGGACATTTCAGGCAAAGACGGGGCAATATAGAGATACATGCCATAGAAACCCATTGGAATTGCGACCAAAATAATAATAATGGCCAAAAAAAATGGATGAACAAGGCCTGAACAAGATAGCTTTTTCATAACAAGTAAGTTTTAATAAGAGCTAATGGCAAACTAATTGGTGGTCAGTATATCCTTTCGATATACGGATTGTTAGATGAGTTATTGTATCTGTATAAAATTATAGACCAATGCTAATTAGTGGGTTAATTTTTTTGGGGATAAAAAAATAATAGGAATTATATTGTGCTCAGGTTATATCGTAAGCCAAATAAGGGGTTAATAGGAGTAGATATTAGTTCGACTTCTGTTAAGGTTTTGGAACTTTCTGTAAAGAGTGGGCGGTATTGGGTAGAAAGCTATGCTTTGGTGCCATTACCAGAAGGAAGTGTTGTTGAAAAGAACATATTGAATCCGGAAGCTGTCGGTGACTGTTTAGAGCGCGCAATTAATTTGGCCAATACGCAGACCACTAATGCAGCTTTGGCGGTTCCAACGTCGATGGTGATTACAAAAATCATCGAAATGGACGCAGATATGAACGATGATGAACGTGAAATTCAGATTCGTGATGATGCTGAGCAATATATTCCGTTCCCACTTGATGAAGCGAGCCTTGATTTTGAGGTCTTGCCAGATCGTCTATCCAATCCAAATCGTGTCAATGTTCTACTTGTCGCTACGCGTATTGAAAATGTCGAAGCGCGTGCGGAAGTTATTCAGCTTGCGGGTCTGACACCAAAAATTGGCGATGTAGAAAGCTTTGCAATTGAAAATGCATTTAAAGTTTTCTCAGATACTTTGCCAATGGGTGTAAATACCGTGGGTATTTTAGATATTGGTCATAGTATGACGACCTTATCTGTTATGCAGAATAACAAAGTGATTTATACCCGTGAGCAAGTGTTTGGTGGCAAACAATTGACACAGGAAATTCAAAATCGCTATGCATTGTCTTTCGAAGAAGCGGGTCGTGCGAAAAAAACACGTGCCTTGCCAGATGATTATGATGTTGAAGTCTTAGAACCCTTCTTAGAAGCAGTCGTTCAACAAGCAGCGCGTTCTTTACAGTTCTTCTTCTCATCTTCACAGTTCAACGAAATTGACCATATTTTATTGGCAGGGGGGAATGCCAATATTCCGGGCCTTGCAAAACTACTTCAACAAAAATTGGGTTACCGCGTCACGATTGCCAATCCATTCTTACAAATGGGTTTTTCACCTCAAATTGATATTAAAAAAATTGAAAATGATGCCTCATCACTCATGGTGGCATGCGGTCTAGCATTGAGGAGTTTTGATTAATGGCAAAAATTAACTTGCTCCCTTGGCGTGATGAGCTAAGAGAGAAACGAAAAAAAGAATTTATTGCACTTTGTATTGGGGCTTTCTTAATTGGGGTAATTGGGGTTGGTTTAACATGGTTGTACTTTGATCACAAATTAAAAGATCAAGAACAAGCGAACCAATTGATTATCAGTCATAACCAAAATTTAGATGTTCAATTAAAGTCTTTGGACGGTTTGCAAGAACAGCGTAATGCCATTATTGAACGCATGAAGTTGATTCAAGGCTTACAAGGTCAACGTCCAATCGCAGTACATCTTGTAGATGAATTGGTTCGTGTGACACCTGCCAATATGTACATCACAAAATTTGAGCGTAATGGCGACAAATTTATGATCGAAGGGCGTGCGGAAAGTCCAAATACTGTTGCCGATTTACTGCGTAATTTGGAAGCATCACCTTGGTATCGTAATGCCTTCATGAGCTCATTCCTTGTGGCGGAAGAGAAAAAAGACAAAGCGCCGACGTCAGTGGTTCCTCGCGTAGAAGAATCTTATGGTGCATTTACTGTGACTGCTGATTTGGAGCAAATTGCGCAGCCGACCATTAATGATCCAGCAGCAAATGCAGGACAGTCAGCTTCATCGGCGCAAACATCTGACGCACAAACTGCAGCAACACCAACTCCGGAGGCTGCAAAATGAGTCGTGATGAATTTGAACAATTGAATCAAGATGCTGTTGTCATTCCGAAAAAGAAAATGACTTTTGATAAGTTTGTACAGCAGTTCAATACCTTAGATCCGAATAACTATGGTAGTTGGCCAATTTCAGTCAAAATTACCTGCTGGATTTTTATCATTATCCTTGTGGCAATTTTGGGCTATTTCTTGGCGATTAAAGGCAAGATTCAAGCTATTTCAAGTGCCAATGCACAAGAACAAAATTTGTTAAATGAGTTTCGTGAAAAAGATTCAAAACTACGTAATTTGCAACAATATCAATTGCAGTTGCAGGATATGGAAGCACGTTTTAATCAACAGTTAGAACAATTGCCGAAAGAAACTGAAATTCCAGGTTTAGTTGAAGATATCAACTTAACAGGCGTGAATTCTGGATTGAAATTTAAAATTATTCGTCTTGAGCCTGAAGTGAAGCAAGAGTTCTTTACGGAACAGCCGATTCATATTGAGGCAACAGGTGATTACCACGCCTTTGGTTCATTTGTAAGTGGTATTGCTGGGCTTTCACGGATTGTGACTTTGCATAATTTAACGATTACAGCAACTGAAAATAAAGAAAAGAACTCAGATATTCCAAAAATTGACTATGTGATTTCTGCAAAAACATATCGTTATGAAGGGAATGCTGAACAGTCATCTAATGTTGGGGCAAATAGCACGGATGGGAAAGGCGCTCAGGATAGTAAAAATAAATCTATGAATAATTCAAAGAAAAGTAAGAGGGCTAAGTAATGAAAATAACTAAGTTTACATTTGCTTCTCTTGCTGTTTTCTTTTTAGCAGGTTGTGAATCACGTATTGATGTAGTCAATCAAGAGATGGCAAATATACGCAATCAAGCTCCACTAGCGATTGAACCTGCGCCAGATTTTGTACCTGTCGAAACTTTTAATTATGCGGCGCACTCTTTAAAAAGTCCGTTCTTGCCAAGTTCATTGGCAGCAGAACTTAAAATCATGGCAGGCAAGCGTGTTTATCCAAACTTGAGTCGTCAGCCTCAACCTTTGGAGAGTTATGCACTCGAAACCCTGAATATGAAGGGTAGTATGCGTAACCAATCTGGGCAAATATTAGCCTTGATTCAGACACCTGATGGTGAAGTTGAGCGTATTCAACGTGGAAGTTATATGGGGCTCAATCATGGTCGAGTGGTAAATATTACCCCGACTCAAATTGATTTGATTGAGATTATTCCGGATGGGCGAGAAGGATATGTAGAGCGTCCTAGAAGTCTCATATTAATTGGACCAGCACCTTAAGCTTAAAGGAATAAAAATGAAGAATAGTGTACAAGATTTTATTTTTGGGGATGGCAATACAATGAATCATGTGTTTCGTCAGTTTTCGATGGGGGCTGTTGCAATGGCGATGATGCAAGTTGCCAATGCTCAGGTGAGTGTAACCAATGTGGTACCAATGCAAATTCCAGGTCAAGGGACTGAAATTCGCGTGATGTTTAATGGCTTGCCGCCGCAACCACAAGCTTATCAACTCGATCAACCATCACGACTAGTTTTAGACTTTGATAAAGCACAGCAAAATTTAAAACAAAGTTCAATTCCTGTTGCAACGGCTGAAGCGAGCACTGTGGATGTGAGTTCGGATGCACAACGTGCGCGCTTAACTGTGAATTTAGCCAATGCTGGCGCTTTTACCACGCGTGTTGAAGGTAATACCTTTATTTTAAAAATCAACTCTGCACAAGCTGCAAATTATGTACAGCCTGTAGCACAACGTCAGCAACAGGGCATCTCAAATATTGGTTTCCACCGTGGTTCTAATGGTGAAGGTCAAGTTGTTGTTGATTTACTGGGTGGAAATACTCCCGTTGATGTTCAACAGCAAGGCAGTAAAGTGGTGATCCGTACTTTAGGCAATAAAGTACCTGCACATTTGACTCGCCGTTTAAATGTCAATGATTTTGCAACACCTGTTGCAACGGTGGATGCACATAATGATGGCGGTAATGGTGTGATTACCATTCAGTCGACGGGCAGCTATGAATATATGGCGTACCAAACTGATAATAAATTAACGGTAAGTTTGAAACGTCCGGAAGATAAGAATCCATTACGTCCTAAAGCTGCCAATCATTATACCGGTAAGAAGATTTCATTAGACTTCCAAGATATTGAAGTACGTCGTGTGCTGCAACTTTTGGCTGATTTCACTGAAATCAATATGGTTGCTGCTGATACGGTTCAAGGGAATATTACACTTCGCTTAAAAGATGTGCCTTGGGATCAAGCATTAGATATCGTTTTGAAAACCAAGAATTTGGACAAACGTCGTAATGGTAATGTGATTTGGATTGCGCCTGTGTCTGAGTTGATTAAAGCGGAGGAAGAAGAAGCGAAAGCGATTGCACAAAGTGTAAAGCTAGCTCCTCTTCAAACTGAATACATTCAACTCAGTTATGCTAAGGCAACAGACGTCGAAAAACTTATTACAGAAGGTCGGAATTCTAAAAACTCAAACTCAAACTCAAACTCAAACTCAAACTCATCAAATAGTAATGATTATACTGGTGAAAATGTCGGAAGTTTGCTTAGCCCACGTGGAACAGTTTCAACTGACCCCCGGACTAATACTTTAATAATTAATGATACCTCTACTAAAATTGATCAAATTCGTAAGATGATTGATCTTTTAGATGTATCGGTAAAACAAGTGATGGTAGAAGCACGTATTGTTAAAGCTTCTACCGACTTTACCAAAGAAATGGGGGTTAAGTGGGGGATTTTATCTCAAGGGATTAACCAAAATGACCATTTATTGGTGGGTGGTAGTGATACTACGCTTTGGGACTTAAAAACACCGGATGATGATGGGAAATATACCATTCAACGTCCAAGTAACTTAAACGTGGACTTAGGTGTAACTGCTGAGGGGGCGAGCCGAATTGCCTTTGGCTTGATTAGTCTTTCTGATTTTATGTTGGATTTAGAACTCTCTGCTTTACAAGCGGATGGTTATGGTGAAGTCATTTCTACACCAAAAGTACTGACAGCGGATAAACAACAGGCCAAAGTTGCATCAGGTCAAGAGATTCCGTATCAAACCACAACGGGTACAGGTTCAAATGCGACCTCTTCTACTGAGTTTAAAGAAGCTTTATTAAGTCTTGATGTCACGCCTAGCATTACTCCTGATGGTAAAGTTCAAATGAAGCTGAATATTAAGAGTGATTCACCAGCTGGTTATGCGCAAAATGGTGAAATTATCCTAAATAAAAATGAAATTAATACTGATGTCTTGGTCAACAATGGAGAGACTGTTGTTCTTGGTGGAATATTCGAACAAGAAAATTCTGTCAATCAAACGAAGGTTCCTTTCCTTGGAGATTTACCATATGTAGGAAGACTTTTCCGTAAAGATATGAAATCTGATAAAAAGAGAGAGTTGCTGATTTTTGTTACTCCGCGAATTGTTAATGACAGTGTTACCAGAAATCATTAATATATTTTCAATTTAACAAAAGAAATAGGTGACTCCTTGCCAAGCAAAGAGTTTGAAACCCTACCAAATATCTATTTGGTAGGGCCAATGGGGGCAGGAAAAACAACCGTAGGGCGACATTTAGCAGAATTGTTAGGACGTGAATTTCTAGACAGTGATCATGAAATTGAACGTAAAACAGGTGCGACCATTCCTTGGATTTTTGAAAAAGAAGGGGAAAAAGGCTTTAGAAGTCGTGAAACGAATGTCATTGATGAGTTAACTGCAAAAAAACAACTGGTCTTGGCGACTGGTGGTGGAGCAGTGACTCAGCCCCCAAATCGTGAGTTTTTAAAACAACGTGGTATTGTTGTTTATCTATATACTCCGGTGGAAATTCAGTTACAACGAACCTACCGCGACAAAAATCGTCCACTTCTTCAAGTGGAAAATCCAGAGCAAAAGCTACGAGATTTATTGGCTGCCCGTGATCCTCTTTATCGTGAAGTCGCGCACTATATTATTGAAACCAATCAAGGTGCCGCGCGAGATCTTGCGCAAAAAATTTTTAATTTAATTGTTTCACAAAATATATCTCGTTAAAAAAGGTTAAATTCATGCAAACCTTACATGTTGAACTTGGTGATCGTCGCTACCCTATTTTTATTGGTAGTGACCTCAATCCACAAACTTTACTTGAGCCTTATATTCAGGGTAAACAAGTGATGATTGTCTCTAATACCACAGTTGCCCCGCTCTATTTAAAACATTATGTGGATGCAATTGAAGCATTAGGGAAAACTGTTGCAACATGTATTTTGCCTGATGGTGAAAAGTATAAAAATTTAGACCATTTGAATTTAATTTTTGATGCCTTGCTCGAAGCAGGCTTTAACCGCGATTGTACGGTTTTGGCATTAGGTGGTGGTGTCATTGGGGATATGACCGGTTTTGCCTCTGCATGCTATCAACGTGGTGTATATTTTATTCAAGTGCCGACGACTTTGCTTTCTCAAGTGGATTCAAGTGTTGGTGGCAAAACAGGGATTAACCATCCACTAGGTAAAAACATGATTGGTGCCTTTCAGCAACCCCAAGTGGTCCTTGCGGATATGGCGCAATTAAAAACTTTGCCAGTGCGTGAACTTTCTGCAGGTTTGGCTGAAGTGATCAAATATGCGTTGTTGGGTGATGTTGAATTCTTAACTTGGCTTGAACAGCATATGGATGCTTTAGTTGCAGGTGATGCAACTTTGTTGGCTGAAGCGGTTTATCGTTCATGTGCCCATAAAGCGCGTATTGTGGCCAATGATGAAAAAGAACAAGGTGAGCGTGCGTTATTAAACTTGGGTCATACCTTTGGCCATGCGATTGAATCGTACTTGGGGTATGGTGAATGGTTACATGGCGAAGCCGTTGCAACAGGGATGGTGATGGCTGCAGATTTATCGCATCGTATGGGCTGGATCACAGTTGAAGATTTAGAGCGTACAAAAAAAATCATTTTACGTGCACAATTACCGATAGTTTGCCCTAAAATTCCGCTAGAGGAATTTTTGGCGTATATGTCCCATGATAAAAAAGTATTGAATGGGCAATTACGACTTATTTTACTGAAATCATTAGGTCAGGCCATCATCACCAAAGAGTTTGATGTCGAATTAATGAAACAGGCAATTTTGGCAAATCAGGCAGAGTAGGTACATCATGGCAGCGCGGCAGTCTCAATGGCAAAAAGTTCATCACTACACATGGTTGGTGGGTGGAGCTGTGTGTCTGTTCGCTGCATTGGTTTTTTGGGCGATTACAGATACCAAAGAATTGGTTGAAGTTGAAAAACAAGCGGAAACCGAAGTGGATTTGCAAATTCAGCCAGAGAAAGTGGCAGCAATGTCCCATCTTGGTGCATTAAATGAAGAAGTACGTCCACTTGATATGACGACCCGTGTGGTTGCTACAGCTCAACATGAGCCAGAATTTCGCGGCACTAAATTTATCAATGATTCTGTCAAGCTTTATGGTGTTGAATTATTTCGGGTTTCTGAAGAAGATATTTTAAAAAGCTTCTTACGCAAGCAGCCTGAGCGTCACAAATTTATTTATCTACGACTTTCTGGTGAAGACCATCCTGAGCAATACGTCATTTTAACTGGACCATATTCGTCGCAAAATGATGCCAAAGCTGCAATGTCGAGCCTTAACATCGCTTTGCCTGCTTCAATCAAACCTGAAGTTGTGGAATTTAAACAATATCAAGCATATGTGAATGATTTGGGCACGGAAGAAATGTCGTCGAGTCAAAAGTTATATGCTGTTAAATTAAAATCTGTACCTTTACCGAAAATTGATGAAGCTCAAATCGCCGCACGAAAAGCAGCGGCTGCAGCGACGGTAACAACACCAACTAATGCAACGACAAGTACTACGGTGACACGTCGTGATGCTGAAGGAAATGTGATTGATGTGCAAAAATCACAAAGTAGTGTAGATGCACCACGTCCAAAACCTGCACCGGTAGAACAAGAAGTAACCGATCCTTTTAATTAGTTCTAAAATAGCGCAAGACCTCTTAGGAAAAGTCTAAACTGCACAGAAAAAGTGCATAAAATTAAAAAAGAACAATTTGAATTATTTGTTATAACTAAAAAATGCTTGTAATCAGCCATCTTAGGAGAAAATGCATCAAGTTGGCATATAAATTGCTTAATTGGTGCGTAAATTGAACTTTTCTCCCTGTTTTGGCGCGAAAATGATTCGATAAAAGTGCGAAGTCATTAATCCAGTCGTTATCCCTGATCTGAACTGCAAAAGCAGAAAATTTGACTTTTTATTCATGCATCAAAGGTGAATTCGGTTTATCTTAAGGGTGTGAATAAGAAATAATTTTGCTCGACAGAACAATTCATGTGAGTAAGTTAAGACGAATCGCAACAAGAAATTAGTTTGTTAAGTGCTCGAAAGAGCTGTAAAGAAAAGAAGGGTACGCTATGCACATGCCATCGCCTAATACTGTAGCTCCCGCTCAAGGTTTATACCAACCGGATGAGTTTAAAGATAACTGTGGTTTCGGTTTAATCGCCCATATGCAGGGTGATGCAAGCCATGATCTCGTCAAAACCGCAATGCATAGTTTAAGTTGTATGACCCACCGTGGTGGTATTGCCGCAGATGGCAAAACCGGTGACGGCTGTGGTCTACTCCTTGCTATGCCAAAAGAATTTTTCCGTGAAGAAGCGAAAAAACTCAGTGACATTACATTGAGTGAAATCTTTGCTGTGGGTACGGTATTTCTAAATCTAGACCCTGCATTAGCCGCACATGCAAAACAAATTTTAACCAAAGAAATCGAAGACGAAGGCTGTAAAGTCATCGCTTGGCGTGTTGTGCCAACCAATAACGATGCATTGGGTTCAATCGCGATGCAGTCATTGCCTGCCTTTGAACAAATTATCGTGAATTGCCCAATGGGTGTTTCAGAGGTTGAATTCAACCGTAAGTTGGTGATGGCACGTCGTCGTGCAGAACAACAACTGACTGCTGACCCATACTTCTATGTAACCACTTTATGCTCAACTGTGATCAGCTATAAAGGTTTGATGATGCCAGCAGCCATTGCTGACTTCTATACCGATCTTGCTGATGAGCGCTTAAAGTCACACATCGTAGTATTCCATCAGCGTTTCTCAACCAATACCTTACCGCGTTGGCCTTTGGCACAGCCGTTCCGTTACTTGGCGCACAATGGTGAAATCAATACCATTACTGCAAACCGTAACTGGGCGATGGCGCGTACACCAAAATTTGAAAACCCATTATTGCCAGGTTTAGCTGAGCTGAATCCAATCGTAAACCGTACAGGTTCGGATTCTTCAAGCTTAGACAATATGCTGGAAATCCTTGTCGGCGGCGGAATGGACTTGTTCCGTGCGCTACGCATGTTGGTTCCACCAGCTTGGCAAAACGTTGAAACTTTAGATGCGGACTTACGTGCATTCTACGAATTCAACTCGAAACATATGGAAGCTTGGGATGGTCCAGCAGGTCTGGTAATTCAAGATGGCCGTCATGCGATTTGTATGCTTGACCGTAATGGTTTACGTCCAGCACGTTGGGTGATTACCAAAAATGGTTACATCACCTTGGCATCAGAAATTGGTGTTTGGGGTTATGAACCTGAAGACGTTGTATCTAAAGGCCGTGTCGGTCCGGGTCAAATCTTGGTGATCGATACCTTTACCGGCAAAATGCTCGATACTCAAGATGTGAGTAATCACCTCAAACGTATGCGTCCGTACCGTCAGTGGTTACGTGAAAACTCAGTACGTGTACAAGGCAGTCCAGAGCTGGAAGAATATTTATGTGATCAAGGCTTAAAAGGCGATGACCTGAAAGCTTCACAAAAAATGTTCATGGTGACATTTGAAGAGCGTGACCAATTGCTTCGTCCAATCGCTGAAAGCGGTCAGGAAGCCGTGGGTTCAATGGGTGACGATACGCCAATGGCAGTATTGTCTCGTCAAGTGCGCCATGTGTCTGACTACTTCCGTCAGCAGTTCGCTCAGGTTACGAATCCGCCAATCGATCCATTACGTGAATCGATCGTAATGTCGTTAGAGACATGTCTCGGCCGTGAACAAAATGTATTTGAACAAGGTCCAGAGCATGCAGATCGTCTGATCATTTCAAGCCCAGTACTGTCAAATTCGAAAATGCATCAAATTCGTACCCTTGGTCGTAAAGGTTATGAAATTGCAGACATCGACCTGAACTATGCAGAAGATGAAGGCTTAGAAGCTGCCATCGCGCGTATTTGTGAAGAATCTGCACAAGCGATTCGCGATGGAAAAACTTTACTTGTATTGTCTGATAAGAAAATCCGTCAAGGTTTCTTACCTGCAAATGCATTGATGGCAACTGGTGCAGTTCACCACTATTTAATCAATGTGGGTCTACGTACAGATGCCAACATCATTGTCGAAACAGGTTTGGCGCGTGATGCGCATCAGTTTGCGGTGATTCTTGGTTTCGGTGCGACTGCGATCTATCCATACCTTGCATATGATGTGATCAATGACTTGATCGCGAAAGGCGAGTTGTTGGGTGACCCAATCCATGCACAAGCGAACTTCCGTAAAGGCATTGATAAAGGCTTATTGAAAGTCCTTTCTAAGATGGGTATTTCTACTGTTGCCTCTTACCGTGGCGGTCAGTTGTTTGAAGCGGTAGGACTCTCTGATGAAGTGGTTGCAAAATGCTTTACGGGTGTACCGAGCCGTATTAAAGGCGCAACATTCTCTGATCTAGAAAATGACTTGAAAAAATTGGCAGATTTGGCGTGGAAATCACGTAAGCCAATCGATCAAGGCGGTATGCTGAAATTTGTATTCGGTAAGGAATATCACGCATTTAACCCAGACGTGATCAATGCGCTGCATAAATCTGTGCGTTCTGGTAATTATGCGGACTTTAAAGAATACGCAGAGCTAGTGAATAACCGTCCAATCGCGACGATTCGTGACTTATTCAAGTTGAAAACAGATCAATCGATTGCACTCGATCAAGTTGAATCCGTGGAAGAAATTCTGCCACGTTTTGACTCTGCAGGTATGTCTTTAGGTGCATTATCACCTGAAGCGCACGAAGCTATTGCAATCGCAATGAATACCATTGGTGGTCGCTCGAACTCAGGTGAGGGCGGCGAAGACCCAGCGCGTTACGGCACTATCCGTAACTCGAAAATCAAACAAATTGCATCTGGCCGTTTTGGTGTGACCCCTGCATATCTAACTTCTGCAGAAGTCCTTCAAATTAAAGTGGCGCAAGGTGCAAAACCAGGTGAAGGTGGTCAGTTGCCGGGCGGTAAAGTGAATGGCTTAATTGCACGTTTACGTTACTCAGTACCGGGTGTGACATTAATTTCTCCACCGCCGCATCACGACATCTACTCAATCGAAGATTTATCACAGTTAATTTTCGATTTAAAACAGGTTAACCCACAGGCGATGGTGTCCGTTAAGCTGGTTTCTGAGCCGGGTGTTGGTACGATTGCGGCAGGTGTAGCAAAAGCATACGCAGACTTCATTACCATTTCTGGTTATGACGGCGGTACAGCGGCTTCTCCACTTTCTTCAATTCACCATGCAGGTTCTCCATGGGAGCTTGGTCTATCTGAGGCGCATCAGGCGCTTCGTGTGAACGATCTGCGTGGCAAAGTCCGTGTACAAACTGATGGCGGCTTGAAAACGGGTCTAGATGTTGTGAAAGCAGCGATTCTTGGGGCTGAAAGTTTCGGTTTTGGTTCTACACCGATGATCGCATTGGGATGTAAATACCTGCGTATTTGCCATTTAAACAACTGTGCGACCGGTGTTGCAACACAGCAAGATCATTTACGTCAGGAACACTATATCGGTGAGCCTGAAATGCTGATCAATTTCTTCCACTTTATTGCGGAAGAAACACGTGAATGGTTAGCCGCGTTAGGCGTATCAAGTCTGAAAGATTTGATTGGCCGTACAGATTTACTGGAAATGCTTCCAGGTGAAACTGAAAAACATGCACACCTTGATTTGAGCGCATTGCTCCAATCGCATCCTGCGGCTGAAGGCAAAGCACAGTACTGTGAAGTACAAGGTAATGCGCCATTCGATAAAGGCTTATTGGCTGAGAAAATGGTAGCTGAAATGCTGCCAGCGATTGAAGCAGGCACAGGCGGTGAATATAGCTTCACTATCGGTAACTGTGACCGTTCAATTGGCGCGCGTATTTCGGGTGAGATTGCAAAACGTTATGGCAACCTCAGTATGGAAGCGCACCCTGTTAAAGTTAAATTAACAGGGACTGCAGGTCAGTCATTGGGTGTTTGGAACGCCGGCGGTTTACACATCAGCCTAGAGGGTGATGCGAATGACTACGTGGGTAAAGGTATGGCTGGTGGTCGTATCTCGATCTTCCCACCGAAAGGTTCACCATTCCAAACGCAAAATACTGCAATCATTGGTAACACCTGTTTATATGGTGCAACAGGCGGTAAATTGTTTGCTGCAGGTACAGCAGGCGAGCGTTTTGCAGTACGTAACTCGGGTGCGTTTGCCGTGATTGAAGGTGCAGGCGACCACTGCTGTGAATACATGACAGGTGGTATCGTGACTGTATTGGGTAAAGTGGGTCATAACTTTGGTGCGGGTATGACAGGCGGTTTCGCTTATGTGCTCGACCTCGACAATGACTTTGTAGACCATTACAACCACGAACTGATTGAATTGAACCGTATCTCTACAGAATCGATGGAAGAACACAAAGAGTTCTTGTGCCGTATCTTAGATGAACATATTAAAGAAACAGGTAGTGCTTGGGCGTATAAGATCCGCAATGAGTTTGACTTCTATAGCCGCAAATTCTGGCTTGTGAAACCAAAAGCTGCTAATTTGCAGACTTTGTTGAAAACAACTCAAGCTGATCCACAATAATTCGACTACTGCAGATTTGATAGGCAGGTGTAAGTCAAAACATGCTTACACCTACCCACGGAGAGAGACATGGCAGAGCGCCTAAATAATGACTTTCAGTTCCTGGATGTAGCACGCCAAGATCCAGAGAAAAAAGATCTAGTTGTCCGCAAAGCAGAATTTGTGGAAATCTATAAACCGTTTACAGCTGAAGTTGCAAAAAACCAAACACACCGCTGCTTAGGTTGCGGTAACCCGTATTGTGAATGGAAATGTCCAGTACATAACTACATTCCAAACTGGTTAAAACTAATTGCAGAAGGTCGCATTTTCCAAGCGGCAGAATTGTGTCATCAAACCAACACATTGCCTGAAGTTTGTGGTCGTGTGTGCCCACAAGACCGTTTATGTGAAGGCGCATGTACGCTAAATGACGGCTTTGGTGCAGTCACCATTGGTAATGCTGAAAAATACATTAACGATACAGCCTTTGCATTGGGCTGGCGCCCAGATATGTCACACGTTAAGTGGACAGACAAAAAAGTTGCGATTATTGGTGCAGGTCCTGCTGGTCTTGGCTGTGCCGATATTCTTGTACGTAATGGTGTGAAGCCAGTCGTATTTGACAAGCGTCCTGAAATTGGTGGTTTGCTGACATTTGGTATTCCAGAATTCAAAATGGAAAAAGATGTGATGAAACGTCGCCGTGAGATTTTCTCTGGCATGGGCGTTGAATTCCGTCTAAATACTGAAATTGGTACAGATGTGACCATTGACCAGCTTTTAGCTGATTACGACGCTGTATTCATGGGTATGGGAACTTATACCTACATGAAGGGCGGTTTTGCGGGTGAAGACCTTGTTGGTGTTCATGATGCACTGGATTTCTTGATTGCCAATGTCAACCGTACGCAAGGTTGGGAAAAAGATCCATCTGAATACATCAGCATGGAAGGCAAAAAAGTGATTGTTCTGGGTGGTGGTGATACCGCAATGGACTGTAACCGTACCTCGATCCGTCAAGGTGCCGAATCCGTTGTCTGTGCCTACCGTCGTGATGAAGAAAACATGCCGGGTTCACGTCGTGAAGTGAAAAATGCGCGTGAAGAAGGTGTGGATTTCCAATTTAATCGCCAGCCAATTGAAATTGTGGGTGAAAATGGCAAAGTGACGGGAGTTAAAGTTGTGACCACTCAGTTGGGTGAGCCAGATAGTCGCGGTCGTCGAAGCCCTGAACCAGTTCCGGGTTCAGAAGAAATTTTACCAGCAGATGCGGTATTGCTTGCCTTCGGTTTCCGTACCAGCCCTGCAGACTGGTTTACAACATCAAACATCAGTATGGATGGTTCAGGTCGCGTCATTGCTGCTGAACAGCAAGAATTTAAGTTCCAAACATCGAATCCGAAAATTTTTGCCGGCGGTGATATGGTACGTGGATCGGACCTTGTGGTAACCGCAATCTGGGAAGGTCGCCAAGCTGCGGAAGGTATTCTTGACTACTTAGATGTTTAAGTCATGACATGCCAGTGATTGCACTGGATTCATTCAAAAAACCCGCTTTGGCGGGTTTTTTATTTTTTGGAATTTACCCAAAATGACAAGTGAATGGATTTTGCAGATAAATACGCTGAAAAGTTGTCAGACAGCACATTAGAATGGTGAATTATGCAAGTGTGCTAGCACATTTTGCCATGTGTGAAAGGGCATCGGAATTACATACTGCGATCATGATCTAAATTTTAGGAAGCGACCATGACGCAAGTGACGACACAAAAAACATATCTAAATCGTCCTAAAGCCATTGGCATTACGGTACGTCGAGCACAATTCAATCCTAAAGCGATTCGCCGGCATTATTTTGCCAACTCACCGGTGATGTCGCATTTGTTGACGGCATTGTCATCGACCTTTCCCATTGGTGAGCAATTCTTTGTGCATAGCGTGCGCAATGTACGTGATAAAGTCAGTGATGAAAAATTGCAAGCTGAGATCGCAGCATTTATTGGGCAAGAAGCGATGCACTCCAAGGCTCATGCTGAATTTAATGATGCTTGGCGCAGTGAAACCTATAATTTAGATCGTTTCCAAGCATGGCTAGCACGTAAAGACAGCTATGTAAAAAACTTACATCCCAAAATACAGTTGGCAATCACCTGTGCATTTGAGCATTTTACTGCTTTGCTTGGCGGCTATATTTTAAGACATCCTGAAGTACTGAGTACTTTAGATGATGATGCAGTGAAACTTTGGGTTTGGCATGCGATTGAAGAGATTGAGCATCGTGCGGTGGCATTTGATGTATATCAACATGTCTATGGAGATGATAAAATACGTCGCATGATTATGCGCAGTGTGACCACGGGTTTTGCAAGTCTCACGTTTTATTCTGCAACTAAGCTATTTATGCAAGATAAGAAAAAAAGTTTACCAAAGCTGGGCGGAAATATTTTCGGGGCGTATTTATTGGCAAAAATGTTTATTCAATTGATGCCAGAATATTTGTCATATTACAAAGCAGAATTCCATCCGAGCGACATTGATTACAGTCAGATCGTGAAATATTGGAAAGAACGCCTTGCTGATGAATATCAAATGGAAAGTTTTCAGACTGAAACTACACCGCAATTGTATAGCTAATTCAACATGATAAAAAAAGCCCGAATAATGGGCTTTTTTTAATGCTGAATATTTTAGGAGTAGATGAATTTAATCACAAAGAAAATACATAATTCATTCGAAAAATAGGGTTAGAATGAATTTATTTAAACAATTACAAATAAATACTTGAGGTTAAGGGTTATGAATTCAATGAAAAAAAGCATGCTCGCAATCGCATTAGTCAGTACATTGACCCTGAGTGGTTGTGGCTATAACACATTACAAGTCAAAGACGAGGCCGTTACAGCAGCATGGTCTGAAGTACAAAACCAATATCAACGCCGTGCAGATTTGGTACCTAATCTTGTCAATGTGGTTAAAGGCTACGCGAAACATGAGGAACAAGTACTGACCGAAGTGACTCAAGCACGTGCCAATGTTGCAGGCTTAAAAGTGGATAAGGAAGTTTTGGAAGATCCAGCACTGTTCCAAAAATATCAAGAAGCTCAAGCGCAGATGACCAGCGCACTTTCTCGTTTAATTGCAGTCTCGGAAAATTATCCAGACTTAAAAGCCAATGAGCAATTCCGTGATTTACAGGTACAGCTTGAAGGCACTGAAAACAGGATCGCTGTCGCACGTAATCGCTACATTACTACGGTACAAGACTTTAATGGCTATGCACGCCAGTTCCCGCAAGTGATGACAGCTAAAGTCATCGGTATGGATACCAAGCCTAACTTTAGCGCAGAGCAAAGTGCACAAACTGCACCAAAAGTTGATTTTAATTAATTGGCATCACTGCATTGTGAGGTGGGCTGATGGTGGATTTTGAGCTAAAACATACAGGTTTGTTGTGGTTGCAGCGCATGGTTTTAGCATGCTTATTGTGTGTGGTGGGTTTCACACATGCAGAAACTGCCACCGCTACAGATGTAGATGCTGAAACAGTTGTTGTCGGTAAAATATTAAAAGATCAACAGTTAGCTACGCAAAAAGATACAACAGCACAGCCTGAAATCAAAATTCAGCAGCCGAGTATTGCCAATGATATGGCAGATGGCGAGTCGATTCGTGGCTTGCCGACGCTCAATGAACCTGTAGTTGATCAAGCAAATTTACTTTCCGCTGCTGAAAAGCAAGCCATTAGCCAGAAAATTTTACAGTTACACGAACAAGGCAAGGCACAAGTTGGAGTAGTAATTGTACCAACCACGGGTCAAGAAGATATTTTTGATTACACCATGCGTGTTGCAGAAAAATGGCAACTCGGTTCAGCAAAACGTGACAATGGGATATTGATGGCGATTGCTGTGAATGATCATCGCATACAAATATTAACGGGTTATGGGTTAGAAGGAATCATGCCCGATATCATCGTTAGTCGCATTATTCGAAATCAAATCACACCGTATTTTAAGCAAGCTCAGTATGCTCAAGGCATTGATGCTGGCTTAACGGAAATAACACGTATTTTAAATCAAGACCCTGAAGTTGCTGTACAAGCCGCACATGAGTTAAAAGAACGCCAAGAACAAGCCTTACATGAACAGCAAGCCAAAGAGAAAACGTTTACAACGGTTCTCATCATTTTGGTGATTGGTATTTTTGCATCCTTTATTGTGGGTAAGCGCTTAAGTGCGTCAACTGCTGCTGTTGCAGGTACTGTTGCGGGTTTGGTCAATGGTGCAGGTCTACTCACCAGTCTGTTGATGGGTGGAGCAATTTTCTTTCTACTCATCACTGCTATTGCTCAAACCATTTTTCAAATGTTCCTTGCCGGTGGTGGGGGAGGTGGTGGCCGTAGCGGAGGTGGTGGCTTTGGTGGCGGAGGCTATAGCGGAGGCGGTGGTGGCTTTGGCGGTGGGGGAGCATCAGGTTCATGGTAACGAAAACAGAAACAACAGAAATTGTCACCTGTCCTAAAACACAGGAAATACAACAACCAAGTTTTAAACGTTGGTTGAAGCACTTCTTTTATATGCCTGCAGCAAACCGGTTTTTTAATAAGCAAGATCAACAGGCTATTGCGCAAGCGGTGACAGAAGCTGAACATGGGCATGTAGGTGAAATACAGGTGGTGATCGAAGGGCATATTCCTTCGAACCAAGCCTATTATCAAAATACCCGTGCACGTGCTGAACAGCTCTTTGCTGAACTGGGTGTGTGGGATACAGAATTTAATAGTGGTGTTTTGCTTTATTTAAACTTATGTGAACGTCAGGTTGAAATTGTCATTGATCGTGGGATGAGACAGGCAACCAATGCCCAAGTGTGGCAGGCTATTTGCACGCGAATTATCCAAAGCATGCAAAATAAACAATACCGAATAGCTTTGACGGCAGGCGTAAAAGAGATTGGTGAAGTGATGGATCACTTTTATGCAGGGAAGTCTATAGATCGAACGAATGAAATCGCAAATGCACCCATAATTCTGCGCTAAAAAACGGTGAGAAAGTGACACAAATCGTCACTTTTAAACACAAAAAGAGACGTAATGATTACAAAAAATAAAAATATTTTTTTAAAGTGCTGTTTTTTCTGTCATTTTCACTATAATAAATCTTGGCACGCTCTGTGCTATTTATAAAACAAGCTATATAGCTTTATTAAATAATTAAATTAAAAAACATTTGTGGAGAATGTTATGAAATCAGTTCAAAAGGGTTTTACTCTTATCGATACTCCATAAGTGTCCATATAAAATGAACAATCCATAAGTAAGTCAATATGAACATAAAAATAATAAATTTGATATGAAGAATCACTATTATCTTTTTCTACTTTTTTCAATCTCCGTTTTTACTCATGCTCAAGAACTAGACTTCATTCAATATTCAGATATTTCATCAATTCCTCAAATTGTTTTGAATCCAAAAATCCAAACAGAACTTCAAACATTGTTAAAGCATGATTATCTAAAATTTCAATCTAATTTTGACAATTACTCAGCGCCATATTTACTGAAAACAGATGAGGCGCTGTATTATGAAGGTCGGTCTGGAAGCACTTTAGATGCTTCATCCGCGATTGTGTTTAAAGATGGGCGATTGTTTGCTGCAATATATTTTTCCAATACCAAGACTTTAAAATACTTTAGCAACGATGCCAGTTGCTCAGAACAGTTACATCCTGCGATTCAAGTTTTTGCTCAGCAGCGTGAAATTCAAGGTATTGAATATGCAACAGCTAGAGCCAATACCGCTTTAAAATATAATTTTGGCCCCGCTTCAAAATGTGAAACCTATTTTAAAAAAATAGGAAGATAGCTGTGTTAGCGGCAGTGTAAAAATGCCCCCCTAACGGCATTTAAAAACTGACCCCCTTGGTTAATATAGTGGTCGATTTGTTGTTCGTGTTCCATCATTGTTCATCAAAAACTAGCCTTGGAAGCAGCAGGGCGTGGTGTAAGTATGAATCATCAGGTGTCAGCAAAATTAGCTTATGTGACTATTTCTGATGGTCTAACAAGTAAGAATAACTGGTATGCTACGAACAGGAATAGGTGATCGTTTTATCTAGTAATTTGTATGATATTGTTAGATTTAAGGCTTGATCAGTAAAATTAGAGCTTGAGGTGATGCTATGACGTTATTGGAGCAGCAGGTAGTACCAGCAGTTGTATTGGGAAAGTCAGTACTTAGGGCTGCTAAACTGCTTTCTCTTAGTCAGTCTCAGCTCGCAATAGTGCTAGATATGGATGTCGAGGCAATCACTCAATTGCAAAACCAACCTGAATTAGATCCAAATTCTAAACAAGGGAAATTAGCACTGTTGCTGATTCGTCTATACCAAGCTTTACATGCTTTGACAGGTGGTGATCAGGCTGCGATGAAGATTTTTTTAACGTCCGAAAATAGAGTCACTAGTGGTATCCCAATTCATCAAATTGAAACGATGAGTGGCTTGATTTCTGTTCTTAATTTTGTTGAAGCCCTTGTGTGACAATATGCTCCTATGGACTAACTTACACTGAACTTTCACAAACTATGTTGTGTAACGTAAGTAACAAGTTGAAATTATTAAAAATAGGATAAATAAAAATGCAACCAACTGAATTAAAACAATTACCAGACTGGTTGTTAGAACAGTTACCCCAAATAACTGAACCAGCAATTTTATCACTGCGAGATACGAAACTTGTCGTCACTTACCCTGATCGTATGGAAGCAATTCATGAAAGCTTAAAAGACGTACAACACCAGATCCATCATGTCAAACCTACAGATTTACAGATTTTACCAGAGGTTTATCAATATTTTGGTAAGGATAAAGAGAGTGGAGGCTTATTTTTTAAAACCTCTGAGCATCTTTCTAGTAGTTTGTTTTCCTACACCGATAAAAATAAATTTGAGCATTTACAATCTGCTTTACAGACTGCCTTTGAAAATGGGCAAGCATATCTCGCAAATCCAACAGACTTTTTAACTGCCTATCATTTTATTGATACACACCCAGCTTTTTGGACGGTTATTGGTGATGTACCATCATGGCACTGGAATACATGGGGGCACTGCCAAAATGTTTATCACGGTGCATATAATGATGAAGATAATGGGCAATTAGTGATTTATTTAGAAACTGGCTCACATCTCAATAAAGTAGAAGATGGTGGTAAATTATACCAAGAGCATTATCATGATTATCGTTTAGATGTTTGGGCAAATACGTTTGAACAGGCGTTTATCAAGTTGGCGGCAAAGGTGTATAAGTTTTTTGACCATCAAGGTGTTGAGCGCCTAAATGTGCCACATATAAAACCAGCATGGGTTCTGGAGCTTGAAGAACGAATTGCAGAATTTAAAAAATTGAAAGATGAGGAGCTGTGAGTATTCACTATTAGGTGGCATCCACGAGTTGTTAAAGTATGTCGCTTAAAACATCTGCCAGCTTTTGCCCACTCTTACGATCAATTAAACGTGCTGACATACCAAATTCAGTTGGACCACTGTAATCAGCTAAAAGAGTATCTCCAATAAACAAAATGTCTTTGGCATGACATTGTAATTTATCAATTAAATATTGATAAATTTGTGACTCTGGTTTAATTGCTCCAACCTCATAACTCCAAGCATAAGCATCAAGAGAAGGTAAAAATGAAGAAACAACTTTTCCATATGGCATCGCTAAATTTGAGCATAATGCCAATCTGAATCCCAATTTTTTTAATTCTTCCAAAGTTGATAAGGTATCTTCATACAGTCTAATAGAGCGTAACTCTTTATCTAAATCATGCTCAAGTTCTTGCAGAAATTGGTCTGGAATATTTACTGCTAATCGCTTTGTAAGCTCTGCCAAATTTAAATTATGGGACATAAGTTGACAAAAATAACTAATCATGCGAAAAAGTTTTTTTAGTTAACAGATGTTCACACATGCCTCGAATTGTTTCTGTACCACTTAGTTTAGAACAGCGAGAATGACTCATTTTTCTGGCCAAGCATGCAAAACATTGGCGTGAAAGACAACGTGCCCAAACTATTCTCTGGCTTTCTGAAGGTAAAAGTGTTGCGGAAGTTGCCACTCTACAAGAACGTATCCCAGAAAC